>CAYVOE010000168.1:0-10116 GCA_964452795.1 uncultured Nitrospiraceae bacterium | reverse complement strand
TGGGTTTCGCGAGGGGAATGAACCGGGCCGCGATGGGCTCGCCGCCCTCGTCGACGGGCGTTTCCAGGAGCCGGCGGAACCGGCGCACGTTGAAGTGGACTTCGTCGAAGGGATCGAGGGACGGGTCGGCCAGCCCTTCCTGCAATTCCCGGATGCCGTCTTCGAGGGTGAACTCCGGCTGGAACCCGAGCACGCGGCGGATCTTCTCTCCCTGGACCCGGAAACTGCGCAGGTCATCGTCGGTCCGGGCCACTTCGACCGTTACGTCGGGAAACCGCGCCGCCACCGTGTCGGCCAGGTCGCGAATGCGGCAGTTGGCGCCGTTGGCGGTCAGGTTGAACACCTCGCCGCCGACCGATTCGCTCGGGGCATCGACGAGATCGGCCAAGGCCCGGGCGGCGTCGCGGACGTGTATGAAGGGGCGCCACTGGTTGCCGCCGCCCAGGACGTTCACCACACCCTGACGCACTGCCGTGGCGACCATCTGGTTCAGGGCGAGGTCGAAGCGCATCCGCGGCGACCAGCCGTAGAGGGTGCCGATGCGGGCCACCACGGGCTCGAATTCGCGGCCTCGGGCCGAGAGCACCGCTTCCTCGGCGGCCCGCTGGGTCCGGCCAAAGGTGGCTACGGGTTCGGCGGGGCTCAATTCGTCGACGGCGTCGAAGGCGGCGTGGCCGTAGACCTGGCAGGAGGAGCCGAAGACGAAGCGGCGCACCCCCGCCTGCACGCACTGGCTCACCAGTTCCCGCGTGCTTTCGACGTTGACGTCGTGGGCCATCTCGGGGTTGAGGTCGCACGAGGGGTCGTTGGACAGGCCCGCCAGGTGAACCACCGCCTCCACGCCCGACAACAGGTCCGGGGATTCCTGGAGCCGGCGGATGTCGCCGCGGACGACGGTGCACGCCGGCATGTGGCGGAACTCGCGCACGGGCTCCTCGCCAAAGGCGAACCGGTCGAACAGGCGAACCCCGTGGCCTCGCTCGAGCAACAGGCGAACCACCCAGCAGCCCAGATAGCCCGCACCCCCCGTCACCAACACCTGCATACCGCGTCTCCCGCCCAAAGTCCCATATCCCCCCGGCGCGAGTCTGTCGGGACCCGCACCGACCCGACAGGATAAACGATCCGGTGCGGAAATGGGAAACGGGGGGTCGTGGTCTGGCCGTCTTGGCCAAGCCCTATTGTTGTGGGCGAGACGCCCGAGCCACGGCAAACCGGTCGTTGACACGGTACGGGGGGTGTGTTAGTGTGTTTTTCAGACACACTCCGGTTTTTTATTCTGAACATCGCCGATACCGGCATGCGCCTCTCTCCGTCCGGTTTGAAAGGAGGTGCCTCGGCAGAAGTCGTGTGTCCCGTCACAGACGCGATCCGAGGTGAAGCGACAACCCGGCCTCGAAACCCCTGCATTCAAAGGGAGATCCGGACATGCGAAAGAGAGGTTTCACCCTCATCGAGCTCCTCGTCGTCATCGCCATCATAGGCATCCTCGCCGCCATCCTGTTACCGGCCCTGGCCCGCGCCCGCGAGGCGGCCAATCGGGCCAGTTGCCAGAACAACCTCAAACAGTGGGGCCTGGTCCTCAAGATGTTCTCGAGCGAGAACAAGGGGAAGTTCCCCGGGCCCCAGGACATCACCTACGGGTATCTCGGTCACTACGTCCACGGCATCGACTCCGCCAGCCTCTATCCCGAGTACTGGACGGACGTCGCCATCATGCGGTGCCCCTCGGACCCCGGCGGCGACGGGATCGGCGCGTCCTGGGGTCAGGAAGCGGACATCGTGGCTCAGGCCGAGCGGATCATGAAGTCCACGGGCGGTACGGCCGAGGACCGGACCACCTGCCACAACGTGAAGATCGGCATACCCATCTCGTACATCTACCAGCCCTTCCTGGCCAATACGCCGAGCCAGATGATCGACGTGGCCCTGGGACGGTTCTACTGGGACCTGGGCATCGCGGCGGTGTGCGCCACAGTGGTGACGCAGCTGAATCTTTCGGCCGTCGACCCTACCTGCGGGCATTACATCCTGCACTATCGTTGCAACGGCCAGCCCCTCGGAGCGTCCTCGCTCAAGGGCGGATTCAGCATCGGCGGCACCTTCCTCGACGACGACGGTGTGACGGCCTTGCCGGGCACCTATTCGCCGCTGAAAGAAGGGGCCGAGCGGTTCCTGATCACGGATATCAATAACCCCGCCGCCGGCGCACGCGCCCAAAGCACGGTCTACGTCATGTGGGATGCCTACACCAACGGCTCCGACTACTACGTCAGCAACCTCGGCGCCTCGGGCAACATGGTGGCCCGGTTCAACCATGTGCCGGGAGGCTCGAACGTGCTGTACATGGACGGTCACGTGGAATTCGTGAAGCTCCACCAGAAGCCGCCCATGCAGATCACGGGCTTCAACCCGGCCTCGCTCGCCGGCTCTCCGGCGCCGCCTCAGGCCAACATGTGGATGCAGAACTACGGACTGTGGGGCGGCATGGGCTGAGTCCCATCGCTGCGACGCTCGCATCGGACAGGCCCGGCCGGGACGCGTATCGCCTCGGCCGGGCGTTTTTCACCGGCAGGAGGTATACACCGTGTATCAGATGAAGCGGAGGGTTGTTGCGATCTGCCTGGCGGGACTGGGGCCGGTTTTCGCGGGGTGCGGATCGGGTTCCACAGAGGTGGAGATTGAGCCGGTCACGGAGGAGTCGCTGTCGCCCGAGCAGCGCGAGCAGCTTCAGCGGATCCGCGACGCCCAGAGCGTTGTCCCCGGCGGGCAACCGATGAACCCCGCCGAGATGCTCCGCCGAAACTCGCCCCCGCCTCCGGACGGCGAATAAGAGGCATTTTGCGGCGGAGCGAGGATCGCTGCGGCCACAGCCACAGAGCGGTGAACTGCGCTGCCCGCCGTCCGACACACGATGATGTATACTGCTCTTCCGGACCGGAAGGCTTCACGCCTGCGCCGCCCCTGATAAGAGTTGTAGAGACGCGGCGCCGCAGGGCCGATCCGGACAACGCCTCGTCTTGAGCTCCTCCACCCGCGGCCAGGGGGTGGACGGGCGGGTGTCACCGCTCTCTTGGCCCAACGCTCGCCGCGCCTTTCATGGTGGGCTTTCACGTACTCCGCGTCTCGCACAATCTCTTCCGATGAGGGGTGGTCACGACCGCATCGGACATGGATCGGCAAACCTTCGGAGGCTTCTGACATGTCCACACCATACACGTACAATCGTCTCTCCAAAGACCAGAGCGTGTTGCTCCTGGTGGATCACCAGGCGGGCCTGATCTCGCTGGTGCAGGATTTCTCGCCCGGCGAGTTCAAGAACTCCGTGCTCGCGCTCGCGGCCTGCGGGAAATACTTCAACCTGCCGACCATCCTCACCACCAGCTTCGAGAACGGTCCGAACGGGCCCCTCGTGCCGGAGCTGAAGGACATGTTTCCGGACGCTCCGTATATCGCCCGCCCCGGCAACATCAACGCCTGGGACAACGAGGACTTCGTGGATGCGGTCAGGAAGACCGGCCGAAAGCAGCTCATCATCGCCGGTGTGGTGACCGAGGTATGCGTCGCTTTCCCGGCGCTTTCGGCCATCGAGGAGGGCTACGAGGTGTTCGTGATAACGGACGCCTCGGGCACGTTCAACGAAGTCACGCGGCACACCGCCTGGCTGCGCATGCAGGCCGCCGGCGTACAGTTGATGAACTGGTTCGCCATGGCTTGTGAGCTCCACCGCGACTGGCGCAACGACATCGAAGGGCTCGGGACGCTCTTCTCGAACTACATTCCCAACTACCGGAACCTGATGACGAGCTATTTCACGATGTCGGCCGCAAAGTGACGGTTGCGTCGAGGAATGGAAAACTCCCTCGGCGATCCATGCCCGAAGCGGGTTTGCCCGGGTCTTGGTCCGGGGCCATAATAGGGCGAAGGCGCGCGCGAGCGCGTCGTGCAGGCAAGGACGACCGAAACGGGGTCTAACAGGGGACACGACATCGCATGGTTACGGGGATAGTGCTGGCGAACGTGCGCCGGGACGCGGTCAATCACACGGCTCAGGCGCTGTTGGAGCTGAAAGGCGTGGCGGAAGTGTACTCGGTGGCGGGCGAGTGGGACCTGGCGGTCATCATCCGGGTGCGAACGAATGAAGAGCTGGCCGAGCTGGTGACGAACCACCTCCTGAAACTGGACGGGATTCAACGGACGACCACGCTCATCGCCTTTCGGACGTACAGCAACTACGACCTGGAGCGGATGTTCAGCGTCGGGTTCGAAGAGGAGGGCTGAGCCTCCTCGGAATCCGGGGAGCGCCGGCGGACGGGACTGTATCCGCGCTCCGGCTTCGCCGGTTTTGGCGCGCGATGAAAAGAGCGGGGCGAGGCCTGTGTTCGGGCCTCGCCCCGCGGCGGTTTACAGGGACGGTTAACGCTTGAAGCGGTTGAGGATCGAGTTCACCAAGAGCTGAACGTCGCGGGCGTTGACTTCGTGGTCGTAGTCCACGTCGGCGGAGAGGGCCCGGGCGCTCTTGCCGAGCACGGCGTTGATCACGATCTGGAGGTCCACGGCGTCCACCCTGCCGTCCTTGTTGACGTCGTCGTTCTGGTCGATGCCGACGGTGACGGGCTCGGTGAAGAACTTGCCGCCCTCGATGAGCGTATTGGTGTAGGGGATCACCAACGCGTGCCACACGTCGCCCACCTTGGTCACGGATGCAGGAACCTCGCGCTGGTTGACCAGGCCGGCGATGTACACGCCGTTCTTATACCAGTAGATGGCCGTCGGCCCCTCGGGAATGTTCTCGGGGTGGGTGTATTCGTACACCACGCGCAGGGGCTGACTGTCCTGCGGTTCCGCGGGCACGATGCGCGGCGCGTTTGCGAGGCCCGGCGGCTGGTTGATGTTGCCCACGATCACCTGGATGTCCTGGCTGACGGCCTGAGCGCCTTCCTTGAAGACGGTGCGCAGGACGTAGAAGCCGCTCTGGTCGAAGGCGGGCGTCCAGACGAACTCGGCGGTGTTCGTGGAGGAACCGTTGCCGGGCGTGAAGGCGGCGCCGTCGGGCAGGGGGGAGAGGAGCCCGAGCGGGTCGACGCGGCCGGCCTCGAAGACGGGCGTGCCGCCGGGGAGGTCGGCGGAGACGGTGAAGCGGATCTCCTCCTGCTCGTTCGCCATGATGGGTCCGGCGGGATTCTGGGCGAGGGCCGTCCGGGCCGTGGGCAGGGCGTCGAGGTTGCTGGCGGCGACCTTGCCCGTGGCGAGGTTCATGGGAATGCCGTTGCCGTCGGACAGGCCCACGACGACGTTCTGAGCGTGGATCTCGAGGAGGGTGATCCGGATTCGGCCGCTGTAGTACAGCTCCACCTGGACCGTGTTGCCCTGGCCGGAGCCGAACTCAGGCACCCGCTCGAAGGTGAAGACGATGCGGTCGGGCAACTCCTTGTACCAGACCACGCCGCCGCTGTCGGGCGACAAGTCGGAGAAGAGGAAGGAGATCTTGCGCCAGTCGAAGTGCGACTTTACCGAGGGGAAGTTGTAGGCGTCGGTGCTGGCGGTCTCGCTGATTTCGAGCCCGTCCTCGAGCCGGGTGATGTAGCCGTTGGTCCCGAGGATCCCGGTGGTCATCCAGTCGCCGAAGAAGGGAATGGGCGCCGGGGGCGTAAAGATCATCCACCCGTCTTCCAAGAGCGGGAGGTACAGGGCGTTCTGGCTGTTCACCGGCAGGGTGAAGACGTTCTTCTCAACCACCACGGTGTAGTTCGCGTAGGTCGCATAACCCTGACGCTGCTCGGGAAGCAGGCCGGAAGCGTTGGCGGCCGTGAAGTCCATCAGCGGGTCGAAGGTGAACTGGGTGTAGGAGAGGTCGAAAGGCCGTCCCCCGTTGGCGCTGAAGGACTCGGTGAGGTAGTCCGGTTCCGGGGCGCCGGCGATCGCCCGGGCGAAGTCGCCCGCCTCGCCGTTCGCTTTCGACCCCGGGTCGTAGACGGGGGAGAACACGGCGTAGTAGTATTCGGTGTTCGGGGCCGCCGTATTGTCGGTGTAGGTGCCGTCCACCTCGTTCGTGGCGAGGACGGATCCGTCGGAGGAATGCTCGGGGAACCGGTCCTGGCGGCGCACCACGGTGGCGGGCGGAATGGTGCCGTCGGGCCACACGGCGGGCTCCCACCGCAGGACCACATCCGACTGGCCGGCCTGGGTCATGGCGCGCAGGTGGCGGACCGGCCGGGGCGGATCGGCGGGCATGATCTCGACGGCCTTGGTGGCGAACTCGATGCTCCGGATCTGATCGAGGGTGAAGTCGAGGTTGTAGGCCGCGTGGATAAGCAGGACCGCGAGGTCGTTGAAGCCGGCGCCCGCGGTGAGGAGATTGGTCTGGACCTCGTAGAAGAGGCCGGCCACCGTGGCGATGCTCTGGGCCGGATCGGGGTTCAACGGGGCGACGTCGTATCCGTTGTGGGTGTCGCCGTCGGTGAGCAGGTAGGCCAGCTTGTTGATGATGCTGCTGTTGATATGGACGCCGCCGTTGTCGAAGAAGGCGAAGTAGTAGAAGGTGCTGTAGCGGTCCGGATACGGCGCAAATACGCGGTAAATGGGATCGAAGAACGTGTACTTGCCGGGATCCTTCATGTTGCGGATCGCGCCGAACGACAGTTCTTCGCCGACCTCCCAGCGGACCTCGGGGGCGTCGTTGCCTTTCTGGTTCGTAAGGTCGATAAACTCACCCCAGATATCGGAGAACGCTTCGTTGATGGCGCCCGATTCGCCGTAATAGATGAGGCCCGACGCCCAATCCGTGACGCCGTGGGTGAGCTCGTGGGCCGTAATGTCGTCGGTCACCCAGCCTCGTCCGAAGATCATGCGCTGGCCGTCCCAGGCGGCGTTGTCGTAGTCCAGTCCGAATTCCTGGTAGTGGACGAGGGCGTTGAGATGGACGCCGGCGCCGTCGAGGCTGTCGCGTCCGTGGTGATCGAAGTAGAAGTTGTAGGTGTCGCCGAGGTAGTCGTAGGCCAGGTCGACGTCCGGGATGCCCGTGGCGGGCTGGCCTTCCTGGCGCCGCAGGATGCCGATGTCGTCGAAGGCGCCGTCGTGGTCGAAGATGCGCCGGAAGAGGCCGTCGTGGACGAGGCTGTAGTCAAGGGCGATGTCGCCGGTATGGGCGTCCACGAGAACCCGGCGCTTGACGGTGAGGCGCGACGGGCTTTCCACAACCAGGTCCCACACCAGCCGGGTGGGCCCGGCCAGGTCGAGGATGCCGGGATCGTAGATGAGGAGGGCGGGCGCGGACGCCGCCAAATCGTCAGCCTCGGGATGGAGCGACCGCACGCGGTTAATGGCTCGGCTTTCGGCCTGGGCCCGCGTCAGAGTCGGGACCAGCGAGAGCCGGCCGTCGTCGAGGGCCGCGGTGTCGCGCAGGATGTCGCTGAAAATGGATTGAATGCCGCCCCGGTCGTTGACCTGCACGTTTACCTGGGCGCCTAAGACGGGGAGGCCGCCGTAGGTCTGTTCCAGGCGCACGTAGGCGTCGGAACCGCGGCTGCGGATGCGTTCCCGCGCGAAGGCCGTACGGTTGCTCGAGATGCCGAAGGCCTTGCCGTGCTCGGCCAGGTAGGCCCGGGCGACGGACTCGGGCGTGGCGGACTTTGGGGAAGCCGACGGGACAAATGCGGTATCGGGCGGAGCCCCGATGAACGTGAGGAATCGATCGGAAGTCTGGCGATACTGCGCCGGCTTGTCGGGAGACAGGCCCTTCAAGGATTTGACCACGCCCTGCAGGTCAGCTTCGCTGGGGCCGATATCTGCCCACCCCGAGACGGCTGCCAATGCGACTGCAAGTGACACCACCACCATTCGGAACTGCATGGATCTTCTCCCAAAAGATGGTAAGCCGCCCCGCGAAACCCAGTCAGTTGTCCCGCGCCGACAGCCCCCTTTTCTGTCCTGTTCCGGATGGCATGCGAGGAGAGCCTCCGCGCCGCATGACGTGTGGACACAACCGAACCCCTGTCATACGGATGAAGACTGCCGCCCATCCTGCACACCTGAAGTACCCATCAACGCGGCCATACTATACCACGGCCATGGTATAAGTCAAGGAAATACGGTAACTTAGAATATGCCGTCGAGTAAGAAAATCGAGAAAATCGGCATCGGGGCCGTAGTTTACAGGATCTTCGGGGAAGGACCGCGGCTTGACTCCCCCGGGCTCGGCCGATACAATCCGCCGAATCGGTGGTTCAGCCTTCAGGAGACCTTTATACCATGTTGGAAGTGCGCGGGTTCCGCGGGGTTCGTTACAACCCCGATGTGGTGGGACCGTTGGATGACGTGATTACGCCCCCCTTCGACGTGATCGGACCCGAAGAGCGGCGGCAACTGGCAGCGCGCAACCCCCACAACATGGTCCACCTCATCCTTCCGGAGGCCCGGGACGGCCGGGATCCCTACGAGTCGGCCGGTCATCACTTGACGTCGTGGCTGGACTCGGGGGCCATGTTGCAGGACGAAGAGGAAACTTTTTACCTGCTGGAGCAGTCGTTCCGCGGGCCCGACGGCGCGTCCCGGGTGCGCCGAGGCTTCTTCGCCGTGGCCCGCATTCCCGAAGACGGGGAAGACACCGTCCTCGGTCACGAGCGGACGTTTCGCCATAAAATCGAGGATCGCTTGCGGCTTACCACGGCTACGCAGGCAAATCTGGGCGCCGTTTTTGTGCTGTACGAAGATCCCGACGGGGTCTTGGCGCCGTTCCTCGAGACCATGGACAGCCGGCCCGAGGACTACCGCGCCCAGACCTTTGAGGGCACGCAGAACCGGGTGTGGCGCGTTCCTCACGACCCCCGGGTAACCGAGTTTTTCCGGAACCGGCGCCTCTACATCGCCGACGGGCATCACCGGTTCGCCACCGCCTGCGAGCACCGCCGCGTGATGCGGGAACGGGAAAAGCCGGACGGGCCCCGGGAGTATGACTACGTCCTCATGGGGTTCGTGGCCTTCCAGGACCCGGGGCTGATGATCTACCCGACCCACCGGGTGCTGGACCTGCCGGAGGGGTTCGAGTTGGAGTCGTTCCTGAAGCGGCTCGAGCCGACCTTCGAGGTGCGTCCCGTGTCGGGCAATCTCCTGGCGGAGACGTCGGCGGAGCCGGGGTGCGCCCTCGGCATGGCCGTGGGCGGCGGGAAGCAATACCTGCTTCGGCTTCGGCCGGAAGTGGACCGGGCGGAATACCTGGGCAGCGACCGGGGTCCGGCGTGGCGCAATCTCGACGTGGCGGTGCTGCACCGGGGGATCATCGAGCGGACCCTGGGCCATCCCGAAGGCGCGGAGTTCGTTTACGAGATCGACGCCGAGAAGTCCCTGGCCATGGTCGAGAGCGGCGAAAAGGGTGTGGCGTTCCTGTTGAAGCCCATGGTGCCGGAACAGGTGCGCGACTGCGCCGAGGCACGGGAACCCATGCCGCAGAAGGCCACGTACTTCTATCCCAAGCTCCCTTCCGGCGCGGTGATCCACCGGCTGATTTAGGCGCGCCCCTCCCGCCACAAACTTCGGATCCCTCCTTTTGTAGGACTCCGAGGACTGCGCTGGGCGGGCTGATGAGCCATGCCCCCACCCGTCGTTGCGAGGAGCGGCTCTCCGTGTAAGCCCATACGGGAGGAGCATTTACGTCGGTTTGGCCTGTGCCGTCTGTGGGCGCCTATACAGAGCGACGCGGCAATCTTTACCTATGCGATGACGATGACTTCGCGGACAGGGATCACAGGCTCATGTGAGATTGCCGCGTCGCTTATGTCTGGGCGCTCTGGGAAGGTAAGAGTGTGCATGCATTCAAAGGCACCCTGGTGACGTCTATTACCAAGGTCCGCTCCTCGCAATGACGGGGAGTGGTAGGGCTCATGAGAGCATCGAGCGCAGTCCTCGTAGGCTTACGGCGGGTGAGGTCATTGCGCAGGAGCGGGGTGAGCGCAGTCCTCGTAGTCCTATGATCGGTGGGGCGGATGTCGATGCCGGAACGGTCCCATCCAAGGGGTGGCCTGACTCGCTGCGTATGTACCCCCTTCGGGGAAGAGAAGGGGGTGGTATGTCCTGATCCCAGGGTGGCGCTCGCTAGCGCTCGCTGACCCTGGGCTAACC
>CAYVOE010000167.1:0-10200 GCA_964452795.1 uncultured Nitrospiraceae bacterium | reverse complement strand
GTCTGCCACATCCCGCTTATCACAAGTCCATCGGCAAGGCGTTTCCACTCCCCGTGGTCGTAGGGGGCGAGGGCGGCCAGGTCTTCGGCGTACTTGAGGCCGATCCAGTGCACCAGGAGCCCGTACCAGTGGTGCATGAACTGGCTTGAGCCGTATCCGTAAAGGGCGCCGTAGAGCATGGGATCGCGGAGGGTCTCGCGGTAGAGCCGGTCGCCGGGAACGAAGATCTTTTCCGCCGTATGAACCTGCCCGCGCTCGACGGTGCGGGGTCCGTAGCTCCAGAGGTATACGAAGGGCAGCCCCGTCTTAGCCCAGTATACGGCATGGTCGAGGTGCGCCTAGTCGCCCGTGATGCGGTATGCGGAGAGGCAGGCGCGCAGGCCGGCGTAGGCGCCGTGAAGCGACGGCGAGGGCGGGCACTCGTTGTTCTCGTAGACGTAGGGCACGGTGTAGCGGTTCATGTCTTCGAGGGCGAGAAGGCCGCGTTCCAGGGCTCCTTCGTCGCCCGTGAGGAGGGCGTAGCCCAGGAGGTCGGCGGCCTTTTGCGCCGTGATGCCCTGGGTGCGCGTTCCTTCCGGGGCGATAGCGCCGGGCTCGGGCGGTCCCATGAGGCCGGCGAGTCCCCCCTCCCCTATCTCGGTCGGCACATACCCCCAGGACCCGTCTTCGTGTTGTGCGTCCATGAGGGCCTCGGCGTGGGCGCGCTGCACTTCGAGAGCCCGGGCGAGGTCTCCGCCGCGGATCGCCAGCGGCAGGTAGGCGGAGGTCGGGGCGATGTCGGCGATTTGGGCCCGGGCGCGATCGGCAAGGGCGGGGTCGTCGACCCAGGGCAGGGCCTTGGCCAGGGCCGTGGCGACGGACATGTGGGGCGACGGGGCGCCGCCGTACTCCCACGGCCAGCCGGCCGCCTCCTCGTTCCATATGTCGTCGACGAGGGTCCGGACCAGCTCGTTCAGGTAGGGGCGGTGAGGCTGGGGCGGGTCGACGGGCGCAGGCAGGCCGCCGCGAAGGCGCAGCCAGAGGTCGACGGCGTCGGTGGTGTGCTGCGCGGGCAGGGCGAAGAGGTCGGCCTCGACGCGCAGCGAGGCGCCGGCGGACAAGTCAAAGGGTTTGTGGGCGCGGAGCCCGTTCTCAGGGACGTAGTCGGGAATGCCGGGCAGGAACAGGCCGACGAGGTGATTGGGCTCGTCTTCGATCCAGTTGGGCGAGGCGAAGACGGCGCTCGGTCCGGCCGCATTCTCGCCGTAGGTCTGGAGCGGGTCCCAGAGCATCCCGGCGGCCATGCCGTCGCACACCACCGCCATGAGGGGGATGGTGATCCGGGCGGGATGGGGCGCGAAATGGAGCCGGGCGTCGGGGGCGAGGGCGGTCATGGCGCTGGATCGCTCCTCGGACTGGAGGTACTCGAGGCCGGGAAAGAGGGCTTCGTCCTTGCGCGCGCCGAAGCTGCCGTCGCCGACGTGCAGGCGCGGCCCCTGAAACAGGAGCACCTCGCGGGCGTCGTCCACGCGGACGGTGTAGGCGGCGTGAACGACGGGAAGGTCCTCTTCGACTTCGAAGGTGAATTCGAAGTGCCAGGCCACGCGGTCGAGGTCGTGATGGGTTTCGGTGAAGACGGCGCGGACGCGGCCCGCTTCCTGCGAAATTTCGACGGTCTTGGGCACGACATAGTGGAGCCAGTCGCGGCCCCATCCGGAACGGTAGGAGTAGGCCGTGAAGTAGGGTGCCCGGGCGACCGGCGTCGCGGCGCCGTCCTTCAGCAGTTCCAGGGTATAGCCGGTGTAGCCGAGGGGAAAGAGGCCGAACCGGGGCACGCCTCTGTGGAACCGAATGCGCACGAGTCCATTCTCGAGGGTAACCTCGCCGGTGTCGGGGTTCTGCACGGCCGAAACGCGGGACATGTCCTCCTCCTGAGCCGTTGCCGGGGCCGGAAACGCCAGGGCGCACAGCGCCGCCACGATGCAGATGCAGGTGAAGGGCTTCACAGGACGTCGCACCGTATGCCGAGGCGATGGGCGAGTTTCTGGAACCGCCGGACCTGCCGGCCATAGACGAGGCTGAGATGATGCGTTCCGCCGAGCCGGCTGTATTCGTTGAGAAGCGGACGAATGTCGCGGCCGTAACGGACTTTGAAGTTGGGTATTTCCATGCCCTCGAGAGGAGGGAAATCGACCACTTCCGCTTCAAAGGCGATGAAGCGGAACTCGTTTTCGGCGGTCAGGGTCAGATCGAACAGCGTCACGGGTCCAGGCTCGAGGCTGAAGACCGGCGTGGCGAAGGGCTGGCATTCGGCGAGGGAGAAGGTCCGCCGCAACAGGCGCGGCTTGCGGTCCCGCCGGGCCATGCGCCAGTTGCACTCGGCCATGTGGGTGTGGAGCGTGGCGTTGTCGCGAAAATCCATGGTGTACATCTCAGTGAAGGTGGCTTCGCCGCAGAGCCGGTGGGCCAGGAGGACGCCCGTGGTGGCGCGGAGGTCGCCTTCGCCCGCGTAGGCCACCCCCTCCCCCATCATCTTGATGATCCCAAGGAAGGGGATGGTCTCGAGGTGCGGCGAGGCGGCGGCCTGTTCGAAACTCAACTGCAGACCGGCCAGCTCCTCCTGTTCGATGAGGCTGCGAAGTCCGATCTCGAGGCGAATCGAGCGTTCGTGGTCCTCGGGTGTGAGGTCGGGGGCGAAATCGAAGTGCTCTCGGTCGAAGGCACGGCCCGATTCGACTTCCTCCGCGGATGCGGCCCGCGCCGCCTTGCCCAGGGCCTCGTAGCTGACCGGAACCACTTCAATGCCGAGCTGCGACAGGAGGACCGGATCCAGTTCGACGTCGCCCATGTACGGCATGGAGGGGCCGAAGGAGCCGATGCGGCTGCCTTTGATCGCGCGGACCGTGCGCCAGGCGTGGAGGTGGTCGAGCAGCTCGGCGCGGGTGTCTTCCTGAGACAGGAGGCCGGTAACGATGTCGAAGTCTCGGCCCCGGCGGACGAGGGCGGACGCGATGTCCTGGATGCCCTGCATGCCGTGGTTCCACACCATGTCCTGGAAGGTGAATTCGGCGGTGACGGCCTCGACTTCCTGCGTGTTGAAGAGGAGCAGAGGCAGCGGTGCATCGACCAGGGCGTCGACGACGGCGAGGCTCGCCGTATAACCCAGGCTGAGGAGCACGATGCCGTCCACGTCTTTTTCCAGGGCCTCGGCCACGCACCCGTTCAATTCGCCGTTGTCGATGGCGGCCCCTACCAGCGGGATCTCGACGTCGGGCGCGAGACGGTCCGCGAGGTCGCGGGCGAAGGCGAGCATGCGGTCACGGTAGCCGGGAAAGGCGTCGTCGTAAAGGGCCAGGTACACGCCCAAGAGGGCCACCCGAGGACTGCGGTTTTCGAGGTGCGTCAGCATCGCAGGGAATCCCCTCCTCCTGTGGTGCGGTTCGTTGTCGGTCGTCAGACGGCGGCTCGAATCTCGACCCGGGCGCCGAAGAGGGCTCGGGCGTTGTCGCGAAAGATGCGCATGCGGTCCGCGGCCGGAATGGAGGCCTTCAGGACGTGGGCGAAGACGTAGCGCGGCTCGATCCAGATGGCATCGCTGCCGTAGAGCAGGCGGTTCTCCGGCACCTGGGAAGTCAGCCATTCGAGCTCGCCGGCGGGCCAGTCGTCGCCCGAGAGATCCGCCCAGCAGTTGTCGAACTGTTGCATCATCTGGACGGCGAGACGGCGGCCGACGTCGCGTCCTCCGCAGTGGCCCAGGATGAGGCGCATGCGGGGGTACCCCTCGAGGATGCCGGCGAAGCGATCGGGCACGGCGAGGTTCTGGTTGGGCTTGGCCGGGTCGGGGCTCCAGCTATGGGTCAGGACCACGGACGCGTGCTCGTGGGCGAAGGCCCAGCAATCGCGGTAGCGCGCGTCGGCGGGGTCGACGCCGTGGATCGTGGGATGGATCTTGATCCCGACGAATCCGGGATGGTCGCGGAATTCCTCGAGGTATTTCAACGAGACCTCCGGCCAATGGGGATCGAAGACGGTGTAGGCGCGGAAGCGGTCGGGGTATTGCTCGACGATGCGGCAGGTCTCGCGGTAGCCGAACTCGAACTGGGCCGTGAGCAGCTCCATGGGCACGAAGAGGGCCATCTGCGTGTGGGTGCGGTCCATGAGAGCCATCATCTCTTCGGGCGATCCGTAGCGGGGCCGGAAGGAGCTCACGGCGCCGAGATGGGTGTGCACATCGATGGCGAAAAGGTCGGTCATGACTGGGCTCTCCCGTTTCCGGCGGCGGCCAGCAGGCGGTCGATGTTTTCGTGGGCGATGCGGCGTCGCACCGAAAGCGGTAGATCGCTGAATACCAGGGGGCCGAGGGCGGCGTAGGGATCGTCGATGGGCTGATTGGACGCGAAGAGGATGCGGTCGGCCCCGATCCGCTCGACCAGCAGCTCTATCCCGCCGCAGAGGAACTGCCGGTTCGTGGGCACGTGGAGGTTCGGCGCGGCCTCGAGCCACGGCAGGGCGTGACGCATGTTGAGGTACTCGTGATGACCCGGGCTCTCGACGAGGATGGGCAGGTCCGGCCAGGCCTGGGCCAGCGGGCCGATCTCGTCCCAGCTTGTCTGAGCGATGGGGATGAAAAGGGGCACCCGCCGTTCCTGGAGGGCGGCGAGGAGCGTTCGGATCGTGGGAATGCGCAGCGAATAGCGGTGCGACTTCGGATGGATCCGGGCCGCTCGAAGGCCGCGCGCCAGGTTACGGTCGATGTAGGCGCCCATTTCCTCGGGATCGTCCCAGGCCGGCGGCAGGAGGGTCATCACTCCATGGAGCCCGGGCAATTCGGTCAGGGCCTCGGCAAGGGCGTCGTTGCCGTGTGCGGGGTCGTACAGTTCTCCCATGGTGTGGGACACCAGGGCGCGGCGGATGGGCCCGGCGGCCAGGGCTGCGCGAAGGGCCGGGGCGTCTTCGTAGACCGATCGGCTGCGGAAGGGTCGGCCCAGCCACGCGCAGGCGTCGCAGGGCTCGAGTTCCGCCGCCTCTTCGTCGAAGCGCCGCTCCGCTTCCGTCAGGATTTCTTCAGGCACTCGGTTTCCTCCGAAATTCGGGTAAACGCGGCTCGGGCTTCCGCCCACGCGTCGGCGTCGGTCGGTTCGAAGCACCGCGACGGCGACGATTGGGCCGCCGCTTCGCGGACCTGGCTCCAATCGGACAGGTCGCCCCGGCCCCTGGCCTGCACGAGGGCGTTGCCCAGGGCCGTCGCTTCGGGACTGCCCGTCACGACCGGCAGGCCGGTGGCGTTGGCGGTGAACTGGTTCAACAGGTTGTTGCGGGAGCCGCCGCCCACGATGACGATACGCTCGACGGTCCGGTCCGTCACGGCTTCCAGTTGCCGCCGGGTACGGTCGACGAACAGGGCCAGGCTCTCGAGTATAGCGCGGGCGAGGGTGGCGACTTCCAAAGACTGCGCTCGGCCGTCGCTTGCTTCGGCCAGAGCCGAACGCAACGACGGGCCGCGCAGCAGGCGATCGTCGTCGGGCGCGAACAGGCAGGCAAAGGGCGGGGCGGACGCGGCCAGGGCTTCGACGGCCGCGGGATCGGGCAGGCCTTCCTCCCGGCGGAGGCGTTCCAGGAGCCACAGGCCCATGATGCCGCGCAGAAAGACCCATTCGTCGCCCGGCACGCCGTAGTTGCCGCCGCCGGTGCGGAAGGCGTCGCGTCCCACGCGGGGCTCGCACACGGGCACGCCCAGCATGGACCAGGTGCCCGAGCTGATCACGAGGTCGCCGGGTCCGATGGGCGCGGCGGCGACGGCGAGGGCCGTATCGTGGCCGGAAGGTTGATAGATCTCCCAAGCGGGGATGCCCAGTCGTTGCGCCACTTCCGGCCGGACCGTTCCCAGGACGGTGCCGCTCGGTTTCATCTCGGGAAAGAGGTGAGCGGGCAAATTGAACCGGGCAAGGAGATCCTCATCCCAGGTGCGGGTGCGCCAATCGCACAGGCCGGAAGAACCGGCGCCGCAGTACTCGGTGGCGGCGACGCCCGTGAGGCGATGGTGGACGAGTCCCGGGATGAAGGCCAGCGTCCGGGCCCGTTCCAGGAGCTCGGGTCGTTGACGTCGGGTGACGAGCAACTGGCCGAGGGTGGACAGGCCGATGACGGGCACGGCCGTGCGGTCGGAGAGTTCCTCGGGCGGCATCACCCGGGCGATCTCGTCGAGGATGCCTTCCGTGCGCGGGTCCTGGTAGCTGTAGGGCCATTCGAGGAGTTCGCCGGAAGGGTCGAGGAACCCGTGGTCAAGGCCCCAACTGTCGCAGCCAACGGCGGAGATGGCGGACGACGCGGCCGCGGCGGCGCCGAGCCCTCGTTCGATATGGCCCCACAGGGCGGGCCAATCCCAGTGCAGACGACCGCTCCGCTCGACGGGTCCGTTGGGGAACCGGTAGACCTCGCGCAATTCCATCCGGCTTCCGTCGAAGGCGCCGATCACGGCGCGGCCGCTGGTGGCCCCCAGATCGAGGGCCAGATAGTCTCGGGTCGAGCTCATCGGTCGCCTCAGCGTAGCATGGTCGGCGCGAACCCGCCGTCCACGTTGATGACCAGACCGGTGGATTTGCGCAGCTCGGGGCCTACCAGGACGTAGACCGCGGCGGCCACGTCTTCCGGCAGGATTTCGTCCTTGAGGAGGGAGCGCGAGGCGTAGTGCTTGCCGAGATCCTCGAGCTTGACCCCGTAGGTTCGGGCCCGGTCTTCGCCCCAGGCGCCTTCGAAGATGCCGGAACCGCGAACCACGCCGTCCGGGTTCACCACGTTCACGCGGACGCGCAGCGGCGCCAGCTCGGCGGCGAGGAGGCGGGCCTGATGGATCTGGGCGGCCTTGGCGGTTCCGTAGGCGACGTTGTTGGGTCCGGCAAAAAGTCCGTTCTTGCTGGCGATGTAGACGATGTCGCCGCCGGTGCCCTGGAGCCGCATGATGCGGGCGGCGGCGCGGCTGCACAGGAAGCTGCCCCGGGGCATCACGTCGTTCTGCCGGTCGTAGTCCTCCGGGGTGGTCTCTTCGAGGGAACGGCTGAGCGAGAGTCCCGCGCAATTCACCAGGATGTCGAGTCCGCCCCAGCGCGTCACCACGTCGTTGAAGGCCCGGTCCACGGCGTCGGGATCGCACACGTCGCACTCGGCGGCGGCGACGCGGGCGTCGTCGGATTCCTCCCGCAGCGAGGCGACTCCCCGCTCGAGCTTTTCGCCGCTCCGGCCCACCAGCAGCACGCATGCCCCTTCGGCCATCAGACGGCGCCCGATGGCGAGGCCGATGCCGCTGCCGCCGCCGGTCACCAGGGCGATCTTCCCGGTGAGAGGCCGGACGGGGTCGGGGGCGATGCTCGCCCAGACGTGAGGCGGGATGGTCCAAGCCGACGCCGAAGACGGCTCTTCGAGTGAGCGGGCGAACAGGGCGGCCGCGGCGCGGGCGGTGGCGGCATCTCGGTGCAGGGCCCAGGCTCCTTCGCCCGGCACCACGGCCACGACGGGCGTTTCGCCGTCGAGTTCGTCGGGGGGCTCGGGTTCGGATCCGGGGCGCACGACGCGGACGGGCAAAGGCGAGACGCCCTCCCCCCGCTTCGCCTCTTGGCTCGAAGCGAGCCTTTCGTCGTCGGGAGTCGCGGCGCGAACGCAGACGACGGGACGGCCGCGGCCGAAGAGGCCCCGAAGGGTCGGCGCCGTAGACGGATCGGGTGCCGGCGAAGGCGGGCCCGTGTAGGCGACGGGTTTGGAGAGGACTCGTGCGCGATTCGCGCACAACTCGACATCCTCGCCCCAGACGATCCGACCGCGGGACGCCGCATGTACGGCTTCGACGCCCGGGGCGCCGGCGAGGCTCAGCGCTTCCGACAAAGACGCCGCTTCCGGCAACGCCGCGATGCGCGGGTCGTCGCCGGAATCGGCGGGATAGTATTGGCAGTACAGGCGCGCACCGTGACGCGCGCAGAACAGGAGCAGCCACGGGTCTACGGGCCCCGCAGGGCCGAGCGCGCTCCAGCGCAGAGTTGCTTCGGCATCCGACAACGGGGCAGACGGTTCCGTCGACAACAGCCCTTCGAGGCGAAAGCGATACACCGCTTCGTCGGAGAAGGGCGCCACGCAGAGCAGCTCTTCGGACCGACCCGTCAGGGGATTCCGCTCGGCGCACCGTCGGACGATGCTTCCCGCGCGAAAGGGTGTGACCTCGCGCAGCGCCGTTCGCAAACGGTCACGCTCGACCCGAAGGATCTCCTCCGCGGCTCCGGTTTCCCGACCCTCGACCACGCTCCCGATGCGATCCATGTCTGCCCCCGTGCGGCGGTTACTTCGCGACCACGGCCGGCCGGGCCTTGGCGCGAACTCCGAACACGTCCTTGAGGCAGTCGGCGAGAATGGAGAGGATCTCGTCCGCGTCCTCGCGCGAGACGATAAGAGGCGGCTTCACTTTGAGCACATTCTTGCGCGCTCCGCCCAGGCCGAAGAGGCATCCGCGCTCGAGTCCGACGGCACGGACCCGCTGGCACTCCTCGGGCAGGGGCGTCAACTGCTCGTCGGGCTCGGCGAACTCGACGCCGATGTGGAGCCCCACCTGGCGCACGTCGGCGATCTGGGGGTAGTCGTCGCGCAGCGCCCGGATGCCCTCGGCGATGTAGGCGCCCTGGGTCCGCGTGTTTTCCAGGATGTTGTCGCGGGCGATGATCTCGAACATCTTGAGCGAGGCCACGTGCGACAGGGTGGGGCTGGCGAAGGTGTGCAGTTCCTGCACGTCGCTGCCGAAGCCCTTAATCCCGTCCCGGATGGCGATGCAGGCCAGCGGCAGTCCGCCGCCGATGCCCTTGCCGAAGACGAAGATGTCGGGCTCGACGCCGAAGTGTTCCGCGGCCGTGTAGCGACCGATGCGGCAGAGGGTCTGAATTTCGTCGTAGATGAGCAGGGCGCCGAACTCGTCGCAGATCTCGCGGACGCGCTTCAGGTAGGCCGTGGTGGCCGGGATCTGGCCGGCGCTCGCCTGAACCGGTTCGACGATGACCGCGGCGGGCGGTCCGTTGATGCCCCGCTCGAGCACCGTGCGGAGCACTTCCGCACAGGCCACGTCCGGCTGGTCGTGGCGTCCCGGAATGGGCAGGCGCAACAGGTAGGGATTCGGGAAACGGGTGAAGTGAGGCACCAGGGGCAGGAAATGGCTTCCGCCGACGTACTTGCCGCCCGCCCGGGTCGAATGCCAGCTCGCGCCCATGGCCGCGAAGGTGGTGCCGTGGTAGCTGTCGTACTGGCTCACGAAGGCCGTGGCGCCCGGACGATTCAGCATGGCGATCTTCAGCGCCGCCTCGATGGCCGGGCCGCCGCCGACGGTGAAGGACACGCGCGTGTAACCCGGAGGACAGATCCGCGAGATCTCGCGGGCCAGGTACATCCGCGGCAGGCTGTGGAACCCCTGGTGGACGTGGGTCAGGTTCTCGCAGTGCTCCTGGATCACCCGCGTGATCTCGGGGTGACTGAAGCCGAGATACATGGCCCAGCTCTGCGAGGTGCAGTCGATGTATTTCTTCCCTTCCGTGTCCTCCAGCCGCACGCCCGCCCCTCGCACCCACGTCGGGCCCGTGGTGCCCCCGCCCAACATGACGTGGCGCTCGCAATCCTGGCGCTCTTCGGGCGAAAGGGAATACACCTTCTCCAACAGCGGGTCCATTGCATATCCTCCCAGTCGGTCGGGCCGGCGCGCGTCCGCGGCCGCCTGTCGTTGACCTCCCCGGCGGCCTCATCGCCTGCCGTGTTCATTCTTGCGCAATCATGCACGAATGTGATTTGATTTGTCAAGCCGCGAGGCCGTTCCAGGCAGGGCGAAACGGCGGCGACGCGGCGCCGGAACAACCATACCAATCAACCAAGGAGGCGGATTCGGCATGACCAACTGGGCGGCGGCGATCCTGGCGTGTGTGGCGGCGGGGAACCCGCCGGGCGGGACCCTGGGTACGCTCGACGGGCTCTATGCAAACTTCCGGGAACCGGGCAATCGATACCGGATTGCGGTGCTGCTGCGCACCAACGATGCGGTAGAGCGCGAAGAGATTCGGTGGCAGGTGGCCGCGATGAAGCGGGCGGGCTGCGGCGGCGTGTTCACCTATTGCGAGCGCATGAACGACGGGCTGCCCGTGGAGTTCCTGTCGGACGGATGGTGGGACGCGGTGCGCTGGACGGCGGAGGTCTGCGCGGAGGAAG
>CAYVOE010000166.1:0-10217 GCA_964452795.1 uncultured Nitrospiraceae bacterium | reverse complement strand
TACCAGCCCGTTTGCTTGCCGCTGGGTACTTCCGGATCGGTGACGTCGTGGGCCCGCACCGTGAGGCGCACGGTCTCGCCGGGCTTGGCGTACTTCGTCAGCTCCACTTCAAAGGGCGTGTAGCCGCCCTCGTGTTCGACGGCGCGTTGGCCGTTGACCCAGACCGTGGCGTGCCAGTCCACCGCGCCGAAGACCGCGAAGATCCGCGGGAAGGGCAGGTCCGTCGGCAGGGTGACGTCGCGCTCGTACCATGCCACGCCCTGATATTCCGGGTCGTGCACGCCCGACAAGGCGCTCTGCCACGGGTAGGGCACGCGGATCTCCCGGGTGTAGGCGCGGCCGGCGGCCCAGTTGTCGCGCAGACCCGCGTCTTCCGGGTCGAAGTCGAAGCGCCAGGGCCCGTTGAGGTTCGCGTAGGGTCGCGCCCAGTCGGGCCGGGGATGTTGTTCGAGATCCGTGGAAACCGATGTCATTGCCGGCATCCATCCCGCCGCCACCATGATCAACGCCATTCCTCCCATCGCGAAACTCCCCCTTCTCGGTGATCGTCGCGAAACGCGCGCGAATTCAAGTCGGCTCAGCATACTATATGGCACCACGGGGAATCGCAAGGCGAAGAAGCGGCCTGGGCGTCTCGCACAAGCAATAAAGAACCCGGCCGAGACGGCCAACCCATGCTTGACAGGGCGGGACCGGAAGGGCAGGATGCGAGATCATGGGCGAACACACACGGGAGGCGGGATCGTCGGCCTCGATCCGAGGCGCCGTGCTGGTGTGTCTCGTATGGGCCGTGCCGGCGGCGTACTCCTTCCGCCTCACGTCTTTCCTCCACGCCAAGGAAGCGGTCCTCCACATCGGCCTGTGCGTCCTGACCGTCGCCGCGGCCCTCGAGCGGCGTCCGTTCATCGGTGGAGCCCGCGCCTTCGCCCCCCTGTGGATGGGCCTGGCCGCGACGGCCACGTTTCATCTCCTGATCCGTCCGGCCCAGTTGCCGTCCGCCGTGGCCATCGAATCGGTGCGCGTCATCACCCTGCTCCTGGTGCCCGTGGCGACCTGGGACCTGCTTGGGGACCCCGCGTGGCGCCGGAGGCTGCACGGGGCCCTCGTGGCGTCGGGGGGCATCGTGGCCGTCCTGGGCATCCTCCAGTACGCGGGGCTTCTGCCGTTCCTGTTTCCCGCCTTTCCCGGGTACGACCAGCGGGTCTACTCCGTCTTCGGCAACCAGGACCTCTTCGGCGGATACCTGGCCGTGACCCTGGCCCTGGCCCTGGCGACGCCGGCGGCCGCGCGTCGGGCACAGGCCCGGGCGTTGGGGATCGCGCCCGTCTTGTTCGCAGGACTGCTCCTCTCGGGCAGCCGATCGGCGTGGGCCGCGGCGGCGGTGGGAGGGGTCGTGGCGCTGATCTCGGCACGTCCGTCCCGGCGGCGGATCGTCGTCTTCGGATCGGCGATCCTGCTCGCGGGGGCGGTCACGGTCCTACTGGCGCCCGAGTCGACGATAAGTCGCGCGAGATCCGCCTTCAGCGGCGACGACGTGGGCGTCCGCGCCCGGGCATGGATCGCCCGGGGCACGATCGACATGGTGCGGGACCGACCGATCCTCGGTGTGGGACCCGGCAACTACGGGTACTGGAGTCCTCGTTATCTCGGCGACGTCCTCCGCGCGCCCGGCGGCGACGTCCTCTACCGCGACGAACGGCGCGTCGACCATCCCCATTCCGAATTCCTGGACCTCCTGGCCGAGACCGGCGTCATGGGGCTCATCTTCGCCGGGGTCATGTTCCTTCGGCTCCTGCGCTGTCGGGGGCCCGAATGGGCGGGCCTCGCGGCGCTGCTCGCATTCGCGGCGGCCAACGCGCCCTTCCACAGCGTCGCCCACGGGCTCGCGGGGGTGCTGCTGGCGGGCATGCTCCTCGCCCGGAGGCCGGAGGCAGTGGAGGCGGCACGGGTTCGGAGATATGTCCGGGCCCTGACGCCGGTGGCGCTGGCGGGCACGGCGACGGTGTTCCACGTCGCGGCGGTCGTGCTTCCCGGATACCATCTTCGAGCGGCCCTCGACGCCCACCTCGCCGGCATGGACCCCCTTCCCTTCTACGCCCGGGCCCTGGCCCATCCCTGGCCGGAACCGACGGCCCGGACCAAATGCGCCATCGCCCTGGCCGAGGCGGGGCGCCTGGACGCGGCCCGGCGGCAGTTGATGCGCGCGAGAGCAACGGACGACAGCGGCGAGGTGTACCTCATGCTGGGAAGCGTGGCGGCGGCTCAGGGCGACAGGTCGATGGCCCGTCGCCGGCTCGAGGAATGCCTGCGCCGCTGGCCGTCGAACGAGACCGCGCAGCGCCTGCTCGATGCCGTGCGGGAAGACTGAGGCGGCCTTCGAGCTTCAGTCTTCGCTCGGGACGGGTCGCTCGGCGCCGGCCTTTCCCGGCGTTGGATTGAAATGGGGTTTGAGCAATCCCCGCACCACGAGCCTCACGGGGATGCCGTGCTGCTCGGGTTGACCGCTCACGTTGAGGGTGTAGGGTGTGCGCGGCAGCACATCGTAGACCTCGCGGTGGGGAAGGGTGATGAGATCGCCGAAGCGGCGGGCCCGATTGGCTTCTTCGATGCTGAACCAGAGGGGCGGCGTGGTGCGTTCGGTTTCGATGATAAACTCGGTACGTGCCAGTTGGGCGTCGAGCCAGGACGAGCCCGTGGACTCCCATTCGATGTCGATCTCCGCCGGCACCGAGGCCGGGGGCGAGGCTCGTTCGCGGGGCGACGGAGGCCCGGCGTCGTGGGTCCGCGCGTACCGCGCCACCGCCGGAAACTGGACGAGGGCGGTGAAGCCCTCGACGGCCGCCACCGTCACGGCGATGAGGGAAGCCACCGCCACGGCCTGGAACAGCCACACGGTCACGGTATCGCGCAGGCCCAAGCCGAACAAGGCCCCGATGAGACACAGCGACACGAGGAACAGCAACAGGGCCAGCTCGGTCGCCACGTGGAAGGGCGCCCAGGTCGCGCCGAAGGTCAGCACGGCCAGGACGGCTCCGGTGAGGGCGACGACGCCCCTGCCGGGCGAATCCGACGAGCCCATGGCCAACGCGGCGAGCAGCACGAGGGGCCAGGTGAGCAGCAGCACGCCGCCCACGACCAGGCGCAACACCAGCAGCCGGTGGAGGAGCGCTTCATAGACCGTGCCCGGCCCGTCCGTCTCGCCGAGGCCCGGCGGAAGAGCGGAAAAGGCCGCGTAGGCGCCCACACCCACCAGGAGCACGGCCACCACGCTCGCCACCACGGCGAGGGACCGGCGCAGGGTGTCCGTATCGGCCGGGGTGAACGACCGGGGGGAGTCGACGCCGCCCGCCAGGTCCGCGTGGCACCGCCAGCACCGGTCGAACTCGGCGCCGTTCTGAGCGCCGCACACCGGGCAGAGCCGTTTGGGGGCCAGGTCGATCCCGCTGTCGCTCTCGTGAAGGTGGAGGTCTTCCTCGGGCGCGGCCTCGCCCGGACGGCGGCGCAAGCGTTCGGCGGCCTGCTGCGCGATGGGGTGGTCGGGATAACGCCACGCCACTTCGTCCCACACCCGCGCGGCCTCCTCGGGCCGGCCCGCCGTTTCCAGCACCCGGGCCAGTTGCTCGCGCAGGCCCGTCTCGTCGGGCCATTCCTCGATGGCCGAAAGCAGTTCGGTCACCGCTTCGTCGTAGCGGCCCAGGCGGTAATAGGTCGCCGCCAGGTAGCGCACCACGTTGAGCTTGCGCACCCACTCGTTCTGAAGCACCTGCAGGTGCTCGAGGGCCAGCCGGTACTCGCAGGCCAGGTACAGCTTCTTCGCCAGGCGCCACCGCTGCTCGTGCTCGTCGGGGTGGTCCTCGACGTAGCGGCCGAGTTCCCAGATGTCAGACATGCCCCGGCAACCTCATGGCGGCGTTCCGCGAGATCGCGTCCGTGTCCACACGGTTCTCTCGGCGGGACCTCCTCAACGCTTCGCCTTCTTCTTCTGGGTCTGGCGCTGCTTCTGGGCCCGGTGCTGGAGCGCGGAGTTGGCCCCCAGGGCCAGGACCGAAGCCAGGACGGCCGCCGCCCCTCCGGCAATGGCGACGGGCGCGAAGATCGGCGTGTCCTCGCGCATCAGTCGAAAAGCGCCCCACACCAGGGGCACGAGCAATATGAAGAAGGCGACGGTCCAGAACGCCCAGCCGACCGCCTCAAACCGGGTCTCGGTCCGCGCGGGCGCGACGGCCCCGCCCTCCGCACGTTTCTTACGTTTCTTGGCCACCTCTCACCATCCCTTGTATTCGTGTCGCGGCAGAAACAGCGTGAACAAGGCGCCCCCCTCGTCGCTGTCGCCGACGGTCACACCCCCTCCGTGTTCTTCAATGATCTTCTTGGCCACCGCCAGTCCCAGACCCGTCCCCCGGGTGCCCTTGGTCGAGAAGAAGGGCTCGAAGATACGGGCGCGGAGCTCCGGCGGCACCCCCGGGCCGTTGTCGGCCACGGCGATTTCGATGCCGTCGTCGCGCGGCCGGGCGGTTACCCGGACGCATCCGCCCGTGGCGGGCACGGCGTCGGCGGCGTTGGCCACCAGGTTCAACAGGCAGCGGAACAGGCCCCGCGGGTCCGCCACCACCGGCTCGGGAAAGTCCGGAATGTCCACCGCCAGGGCCACCTGACGGCACACCAGCAGGGCGTAGAAGGTCTGGGTGACTTCCTCGATGACCGACCGGAGGTCGCACGGTTCGAGGAGGGGTTCCCGGGCCTTGGAAAAGGCGAGCATGTCCTCGACGCAGTTGGCGATGCGCTTGGCGCTGCGCTTCAGAATGGGCCAGCTCCGCGAGACCAGGTCCTTGTTCTCGCGCTCGAGGCCCTGGTCGATGAGCTCGACGCTGCCCGACATGCCGGTGATGATGTTCTTGGTGTAGTGCGAGACCCCCGCCACCGCCTCGCCGATGGCCGCCAGCCGCGCCGACCGCAGGTTCTCTTCAATGAGCCGGGCGTTGGCGATGGCCGTGGCCGCCAGGGTGGAAAACATCTGCATCACGTGGAGATCGGTGTCGCTGAAGACCCCGTCGCCCGCCTTGTTCACCACCTCGAGGACCCCCACCAGCCGGTCGCGGTCGACCAACGGCACCGCCAGGAGGTTGCGCGTCTGGAAACGGCTGGCCTTGTCGGCGTGGCGGTAGAACCGGGTGTCTTCCTGGACGTCGGGGACGAGGATGGATTCGCGGCGGGCGGCGGCCGTGCCGGCGATCCCCTCGTTCAGCTTGAGCCGGATCTCGCGCTTGAGGGCCTGCTGATCGCCCGATTCGCCCAGGGCCACGTGGAAGTGAAGCTCGTCGCGTTCCGGATCGTAGAGCATCAGGCTCGAGGCCTCGGCGTTGGCCACCTGCTTGCTCTCTTCCACGATGCTTTCGAGGAGGGCGTCGAGGTCGGTGATGGCCGCGATCAGACGGTGCACCCGGTAGAGCGCGTCGACGATCCGCCGCAGCTCGTCGGGCGATACGTCCCTTAGCCACGAGACATCTTCAGCGAAATTGGTGACCACGTGTGCCTCGTGCCGGGCGCGCCGCCCGGACTCCGATCCCCGATGGGCGACGGGCGCGGCCGAAGGCCCCGGGCGCGCACCGCATCCGCCATCCCTGCCACCGCCTGCCGGCGGCCCGGGTCGAAGGCGCGACCGTTCCACTACAGGCGTCACCGGCGCGCCTGGGCCTCGATTTCCGGCAAGGCATGATATATCACGTCTCCGACGACCTGCAAACTCTCCGGGCATACCTTGTCGAGCGTGTCCTGCGGCGTATGCCAGTTCAACCGATGCTCCAGAAAGGACCGGCCATAGGTGAAATCGATGAGTTCCAGCGCCGGAACGCCCGCGTTCCGGAAGGGAATGTGGTCGTCCTGCACCCGGGCGGCCACGGACAGGAAATGGTCTCCGTAGCCCTGCTCCTCGGCCACGCGCCACACCGTGTCCTGGAGCCACGCCGGCGCGTCCGCGTCGCGCTGGATGCCCAGAAAGCAGTCGCCGATCATGTCCACGTTGACCAGGGCCTTCACCTCTTCGAGCTGTCCTTTGTCCTGCAGCTTCTCGACGTAGGCCCGACTCCCGTAGAGGCTGTCCCGGGGCGACCACTCGCCGAAGGCCTCTTCCCCGTCGAAAAACACCAGCCAAATCGACAGCCCCGACCGTTCCGGACCCAACACGCGGGCCATTTCGAGCATCCATGCCGTTGTAGACCCCGAGTCGTTGGCTCCTACAAACCGGAAATCCGGGAAATACTTGGTGTCGTAGTGGTTGCTGAGGATGATGATCCCGGGTTCCGTGCCCCGCACCACCCCCGTCAGATTGACCATCTCCCGCGGCCCCAGGGGCGTGTCGGCCGTAAAGGCCTGCTCCCGCACCTCGAGGCCCGCTTCTTCCAGTCCTGCGCGGATCAGGGCCTGCACCTGCCGGGAGCCTTCCGTGCCGGGCACGCGAGGACCGATGGCCACCACCCGCTCCAGGTCTCGAAAGGCGCGAGCGCCGTCGAAAGGCGACGAGGAACGACCGACCTTCGCCCGCTGCGGATTCGCCGTCTCGGTCGAGCCCGCGTCGGCCCAGACCAGGAGCGCGACCACGGCCGCCAGGGCCACTGCCGCGCCCGAAATCCACCCCGCGACGCGGATGCGAGACCTGGGCGGAGCCTTCCAGACCGCCTTCCGTTTCTTCTTTGACATGCAAGCAGAATTCCTGTTTTTCTCGCGGTGTCGGCGGATTTCCCGCCGAAAACGCCGGGTCGGGCGGCCTTTCCACCCGGGCCGGCGCTCGTTTTGGCACCTTCCGTCGATTGTACACGGGACGGCAACGTGCCTCCAGACGGGCTCTTAGAGCAGGGCAAGGAATATGAACAATCTCGAAAAAGTGGGACAGCTAAGTGACGAGCGGTCCGTCGTGTGGTAATATCTCTTCAGAGGAGGTTTCGCCATGAAGGGGTACGCAGTCGATGAATCCTGGGACGATCCCTTCGAGCATCGCGAGGAACGTCGCGTCGCCCCTAGGTTTGGCGTCCGATTCCGCCTCTCCATCACCGCGGAAGACCCGTTTAATTGCCGTCGCATCGTGGGTCCTGCCATTGTCTTGAACCTTTCCCAGTTGGGCGCCCTGGTGCGGACCAAGCACATATTGAGCGCGTTCCAGCGGGTGAGCCTGGTGGTGCCCACGGCGGATTGCGGCGACGGGGCCATGCTCCCCGAGACCTTCGACGGAACGGCCGTGGTGCTGCGGTCCCAGCCCCGGGATCGCGACGTGTTCGACGTGGCCCTTCGCTTCGGCGACGATCTCGCTCAGAACATGGAATTCGTGATGTTCGTGGACCTGCTCCAGGCGAAATCCCGCACCGCTTCCGGCCCTCAGGTCGCCTGAGCCCGCCGATTCGGGCCTCGATCTCCGGCGGTCCCAAGCCCCGTTCGGGAAACCTTGCAAGCGCTTGCCCGGTCTATTCACAATTCGCGAGCTTCTTGTATTGCCTCGAGCGCCGGAGATGATTTCGATGCACTTTCTGCTGCCGGCGGTGGCGGTCGTTCTCGCGGCCGCGTCGCCCCGTGTCCTGACCCTCGAAACGCCTCTTCCCGTGTGCGACGTCGCGGCCCACGACATCAACCTCGACGGCCGGGCGGACCTTTTCGTCCTTTGCGCCGACGCGGACAAGAGTCCGGTGCCGAAGAAACTGGTGGTGTTTCTCGCCGGGTCCGACGGCTCCTATCCGCCCACCGGATCCATCACCATGGACCTGGACACGAGCATCGGGGCCTTGTTCTTCGCCGAGACCGACGGTGCGCCGCCCAAGGAGCTGGTGACGGTGGACGCCCGGGGCGCCCGGATCCTGAGCTGGCTCGACGGACGCTTCGAGTCGAGCAAGCTCATCGCTTTCTCGTCGCTCTTCCCCAGTAATGTCAAGAAGCCCATCTTCCTCACCCGGACCGCCCTCGACCTCACGGGCGACGGGATCGACGAATGGCTCGTGCCCTTTCCTTCCGGCTACGCCGTCCGCACGCCCGACGGGACGATGCACAACGTGGTCTCCGACATCGAGAGCGGGATCTCGAGCGACGATCACGTCAAGATCGGCCACAAGCTGCCGGCCCAGCACCCCTTCCAACTGCCCGGCGACCCGAACCAGGGACTGGCCTTCCTCAGCGAGAAATACGTCGACTACGTATACGGCCAGAACTGGTCCCGCCACGCCCGCTACAACGTGCCCATCGATCTCCAGGAGAAGTGGGACGGCGGAGCTCAGATGGAGGACATCAACGGCGACGGGTTGCCCGACCTCATCGTGACCCAGATGCAGGGGCGCATCAACATCAAGGTCGACACCGACATCTACCTCGCTTCGGAGCCCTTCCGTTTCCCCGCGACGCCGTCTTCGTCATTCCACATTTCCGGGGCCCTCACGGCGCCCCTGCTCGAAGACGTGGACGGCGACGGGATGAAGGATCTGGTGTTCTTCAAGGTGCCCCTCGGGGTCAAGCTCTTCGTCAACTACTTCGTGATGCAGAAGCTCACCGTCCAGGTCGAGGTCCATCTCTTCAAGGACGGCGGATTCAACCCCGAGCCGGACTTCCGCAACAGCCTCACCGTGGACGCCCCGGAAGGCCGGGAACGGGCCGCCTACGCCATGGCGGACTTCAACGGCGACAAGCGCCTCGACGTGGCCTTCGGCGGCGGGACGGAGCAGATGGAGATCTACGTGGGCACGCCGAACCGGTTCATCACGTCGAAGCCCTGGTTGACCCTGGACCTCCCGAGTTTTGGTGAGGCCCGCACGTACCGCCTCGACGACAACGAATCCGACGACATCGTAATGTTCCACCCGGTCGGGGAACACGTCAAACGGGTGCACGTCGCCCTCTTCCCCTGAGCGAGTCCCGGGCGGCTCGGCGCACGACATAGTCCGTCGTCTCGGAACGGCCGCCGAAGCCGCGTGGTACAATTTTCAAAGACCCATACGCGCCGTCCACGCACTTATTTCCCACATTCCTTTCGCCGCCGGAAGGTAGCCGGCGACGTGCCCTTCTTGAACCGATCGGAGGATACCCCGATGCGATTGGACTGTATCGCGGTGGCCGCCCTGTCTTTGTTGAATACCGCGGCCGCGCAGGAATACGAGATCGACAAGGACGAGACCGTTTTCGCCGTGGTCACGCACAAGGGCGGCATCGCGTCCGCCCTCGCCCACAACCACTTCATCTTCCCCGTGCAATACGAGGCCCGGGTGTGGCAGGAGGGGGATGCCGTGGAAAGCGGCCGGTTCCGCATCGAGTTTCCTGCGGCCCAGCTGACGCCGGACGTGAAGGAAGCGGAGGAGAAGTGGTACCCGCGGATCGAGGCCCTGGGCATTCTCGAGAAGCCTTTCCCGGAGGTGTCCGACGAGAACCGGGCGAAGATCAAGGAAGCCATGTTGTCGGACAAGCAACTGGATGCGGAGAACCACCCCGCCATCGCCGCGGAAGTCACGGAGATTCGGAAGGAACCCTCGAAGCGGGGCGACGCGACCTTCACTCACGCGGTGAACCTGCGCTTCACGGCCCATGGCGAGACCGTCGAGAAGGCCATCCCCGCCCGCATCGCCTTCGAGGACGGCGTCCTCACCGTCGAGGCCACGGGCCGGTACCGGTTCACCGAGTTCGGCATGGAGCCCTACTCGGCCTTCCTCGGCGCCGTCGAGACCCAGGACGAGTTCGACCTGTACGTCCATCTCGTCGCCCGCCGCGGATGAGGGGCGTGGCGGAGGGTGATGCATACGTAGGGATACAGATGAGGCGCGCAGGGGGCCTCCCGCCGGCATGGCTCACCCACGCAAGCCTACGGGACTGCGCGTAAAGGCCTCAGGTGGGATGGCCTACCCGCCGCAGGACTACGAGGGCTGCGCTGGACGGAGTCGTGAGGTCGCCCTTACCCGTCATTGCGAGGAGCGGACTCCCGGGGTTCCACGTCGCCTGGGCGCCCTTGAATGCATGCACACCCTGACCGTCCCAGGGCGTCCATACATGAGCGACGCGGCAATCTCACATGAGCCCGTGATCCCTGTCCGCGAAGTCATCGTCCTACCACCCTCCGTCATTGCGAGGAGCGGGCCCCCGGTACACGACTTCGCTTGGGTGCCTTTGACTACATGCGTACCCTGACCATCCCGATGCGCACAGGCATGAGCGACGCGGCAATCTCACATGAGCCCATGATCCCTGCGCGCGAAGTC
>CAYVOE010000165.1:0-10273 GCA_964452795.1 uncultured Nitrospiraceae bacterium | reverse complement strand
GGGGGGACCATGAAGATCGACTTGTCGGGGAAGACGGCCGTGGTGACCGGCGCCACGGGAGACCTGGGTCGCGTGATGCTACGCACCCTGGCGGAGTGCGGCGCCGCCGTGGCGGTGCACTACCGCTCGAACGCGGAGAAGGCGGAAGAGCTGTGCGGCGAGATCGAGCGGACGGGAGCAAAGGCCGTGGCCGTGCAGGCCGACGTGACCGACTTCGATTCGGTCCGGGCGATGGAGCGGCGCGTGGCCGACGCCCTGGGACCCGCCGACATCATCGTCAACAACGCGGTGATTCAGTACACCTGGACGAGCGTGCTCGAGCAGGCGCCCGACGACTACGACGGCCAGTACCGTTCCTGCGTGCTCCACAACCTCTACATGGCCAAGGCCTTCGTGCCCGCCATGATCGAGCGCAAATGGGGCCGGGTCATCGGCATCAACACCGAGTGCTCGCTCCAGTGCTGGCCCAGCCAGTCGGCCTACGTGAGCGGCAAGCACGGGATGAACGCGCTTCTGCAGTGCCTGGCCAAGGAGGTGGGCGCCCACGGCGTCACGGTGAACCAGGTGGCGCCGGGCTGGATGTTCAGCGACCGCGACCGGAACCGGACCGATACGCCCGAGGCCCTGGCCGCGGTCATCGACAGCTACTCGGCCATGCTTCCGCTGAAGCACCGCGGCGAGGATCAGGACATCGCCCACGCCGTGGCGTTCCTGGCGTCCGACCTGGCCCGGTTCATCACGGGCGCCTTCCTTCCGGTCAACGGCGGCGGCGCCACCATCCCGGCCTGGATGCACTGAACTTCGAGGGGCGACGGGAGGCGGACGCTCCGTCTCCCGCGCCCTGTTATTCCGGCTTGAGCTCGGGCGCGGGGATGCGGGCGCGGATTTCGCGGGCCAGGGCGGCGAATTCGTCGAGGCTCAGGGTCTGGGCCCGGCGTTCCGGCTCGACGCCGGCGGCCTCGAAGGCCTCGAGGACGGCCTCGCGCGGCGCCCCGAAGCCGCCCGACCGGGTCAGGGCGTTGCGCAGGGTCTTGCGGCGCTGGGCGAAGGCGGCCCGCACCACCTTCATCAGGAAACCCCGCTCCACGTCGGGGTAGAGGGGTTCGCGTCGGTTGCGCAGGCGCACGATGGCGCTGTCGACGTTGGGCATCGGGCGAAAACAGGTCCGCGAGACCTTGTGGACGATGTCGACTTCGGCCTGGAACTGGGCGGCCAGCGTGAGCACGCCGTAATCCTTCGAGTCCACCGAGGCCACCATGCGCAGGGCCACTTCCTCCTGCACCATCACCACCATGCACGAGAAAAACACCGGCGACTCCCAGAAATGGAACAAGAGAGGCGTGGTGATGTAGTAGGGAAGATTCGACACCGTCTTGTAGCTCGTGCCGCCGGGGAGGAACTCGTCGATGAGCTTGTCGAGCCGGTGGTTGAGCACGTCGCCGCGAAACAGGCGTACCCGCTCATCGGCGCCGAAGCGATCCTCGAGGCAGGGCATGAAGGACCGGTCGATCTCGATGGCCAGCACGCGCCCGGCCCGGGTGCGCAGCACGTCCGTCAGCGCGCCCAGCCCGGCCCCCACCTCGACCACGTCGTCCGCTTCCGACAGGGCGGCGGCGTCCACCATGATCCGGTTGATGTTCTCGTCGAGGAGCAGGTTTTGGCCGAGCTGTTTCTTAAACTCGATGCCGTATTTCCGGCAAAGCTCTTGCAGGCGCATCTGAATCTCCGGTGCGCAGGGAAAAAACAGGGATTAGCGATGGACCATCGGCGCGCAGCGAAAGGTTCCGAAATCCGCCGCGTCCTTTCCTGCCGCGCTCATTTCGACACCACCGCCACGGTGAACCGGGCGCGGTCGTGGGCGGGGATGCTCGCTTCGACGGGCACCTCCGTCACCACCTGAGCCACCGCGGCGTCCTTGGCCGGCGGCGTCACGGGGAGCAGGATGCTCACCTTCTCGGGCAGCGACTTGGCGATGCGAACCACCGGTTTGCCCACCGTGTATCCCGCCGTGGGGAAGGTGAATTGGGCTTCGAGCTTCCACTCGGAGCTCCCCGATTCCTTGCGGAGCGTCCCCGTGAGGCCGTGGGGGCCCTCGACGGAATAGCCTCGGCCGTCTTCCAGAGGCTTCAATTTCGCTTCCTCGCCGGCGCCGGGATTGGGGTTGTTTTTCCTTCCGTCCGGTCCGGGGTTGTTCAGGCTGAGGCGGTAGACGCGGCCCGCCACGGCCTCGGCCGGCGCTTCGCTCACGAGGGTGGCGCCGTCTTCGGCGTAGATTTCGAAGCGCCCCCGCACGGGCTCGCCGACGGGCAGGGGAATGATCTGCCGGTCGGGGCCCAGGGCGGCGTCGGGCTCGTAGCGCGTGCCGTCTTCCGCCACGAAGACCACTTTCCGCTGGAGCCACCGGGCGAAGATGCGGTTCCGGTCGAGGGTCCTCACCGCGCCCGCGCCGTACAGCGCGCCCAGGACGCGGTCGTCGTGCAGCACCCATCCGATGGCCACGATGTACCGATCCTCGTCGCCGAGGTTTTGGGCGAGCTCCTGTTCCGGGGGGAACTGCAGCGGGTCCTGAGACAGCGTGTACCACAGGCGGTCGCCGTTCTGGTGCAGGCCCATGAGGTACCAGACGGACCCGTCCGGGGCGTGGAGGCGCCGCAGGTCGTTGATCATGTGGTCCGTGGCCAGCACGGGCTGCTCGTAGGTGTAATGGATTCCGTCGGTGCCGGAGGCGCGGTAAACGTGTCCGAAATCCTTGAAGTTCTTGAAGTACAGGCGAAGGGTGTCGCCGTCGCGCAGGATCACGTTGATCCCGTTGATGTCGGCATCGTCGTAGACCTCGTACCCCTCGACCTGGACAATGTCGGACGTCCGGGCGGGGTAGGGCGCCTCGTGGCCGTTCCACACCCGGCCGTCGGGGCTCGAGAAGTAGCCGGGCTTGTTCATGCCCCGGGCGTCGGGATAGACGGTGCACACGATCTCGAACCCCTCGCCGCGGCGGTGGGCGTTGACGTTGCACACGTGAATGAAGTCGCCGTGTTCGATGACGGTCGTCCGCGGCCCGAAATCGACGAAATCCGCCGTGTCCACGGCGTAGATGCGGTCGTTGCCGGTGTCCACGCCGTCCCAGGCGCCGTAGAACAGGCGCCAGCCGCCGTCGATGCGGACGGGCGACGGCGCGTAGATGTTGCGGAACACGCCGGCCTGACGCGGCTCGAGGAGCGGGTGACGCCGGTCGGGCAGCAGGTGCAGCCGGCCCGCCTGCCACAGGGCCGGGTCGAAGGGTCCGGCCTCGACTCCATGGATCTCGAGCGTGCCCCGCGGCGCCTGCCCGGGGATTGCCTCGACGGACGGCGCCGTTACGACCAGCGCCGCCACCACGGCCAACAGGTGCATGGAGAACTCTCCTTCGGAATTGGTGGCCGACCCTCGGCCGGCCGATGCGCCTTACGGGCGACGGACCCCTTAGTCTTGTGCGGCCGCCGCCCACCCCGCGCCACTATATCGCCTGCCTCCCGCCCGGAACAAGAAACGCCCTCTCCGCCGCCCCGATGGAGAGCGGGAGGGGACACGGTCGGCGCGTTGACGCCCTTTCGACGGCCTTGCTACCATCCCCGCCATACAGGGACCTTCGCAATGGCGCAGATCATCATCGAGCAGCCGGGGATGCCGCCCCAGACGGTGCCGCTGGTTCGCGACGAGATCCGCTTCGGCCGCGCCGAGGACAACGAGGTTGTTCTCGTCGCCGATGAAGTGTCGCGTCACCATGCCAAGTTGGTGCGCCGCGGCGACCGCTATATTCTTGAAGACCTCAAGAGCATGAACGGCACCTACGTCAACCAGCAGCGGATCGTCGAGCGGGTTCTGGCCCATCTCGACGACATCTGGTTCGGCAGCAAGTGCCATATCGTGTTCCGCGACGAGGGGCAGGTGGACGCGCCCCGCCAGCCCGAGCCGGGCGACAGCGGCATCGCCCGCGACCTGGCCAAGATCCGTGCCGAGCTCGACCGGGCCGGCGACACCCTCACCCTCATCGGGCGGCGCACCCCCCTGGGGGTCACCACGCCCGTCCCGCCCACGCCTTCTCCGGAAGAGCTGGTCAAGATGAGCCGCGCCTATCACCGGCTGTCGGCGCTGTACAAGGCCAGCAAGGTCATGGCCTCGGCCTTCGACCTGCCCAAGCGCCTGGCCGCCGTGCTCGACACGGCCATCGAGGTGATGGAGGCCGAGCGCGGCTTCGTGATGCTGCGCGACGAGAACGACGGCAGCCTGCGCGTGCACATGGCGCGGCAGATGGGCCACGACCTCCAGGCGGAGTCGCCGAGCATGAGCATCGCGGGCCGGGCCGCCCTCGACGGCGAGCCGGTGTTGATGTCGGGACCCGAAGGCAACGCCCGGTTCTCGGGCCGCGAGAGCATCGTGCGCCAGCGCATCACCAGCGCCATGAGCGTGCCCCTTCGGATCGACCAGCGGATCCTCGGCTCGGTCTACCTCGACACGCGCAAGCCCGGGCACCGCTTCACCGAAGAGGACCTCGAGCTCTTCGCCTCCCTCGCGTCTCAGTCCGCCATGGCCATCGAAAACGCCCGGCTCTACCTGCGCATGGTGGAGGCGGAGAAGACGCGCGCCAACTTTGGCCGCTTCCTGTCGCCGGCGGTGGTGGAGATGGTGATGGCCGAAGACACCGGCCTCGAGCTCGGCGGACACAAGACCACGGTCACCACCATGTTCTGCGACATCCGCGGATTCACCTTCCTGTCGGAACAGACGCCGCCGGACGCCCTCGTGGCCCTGCTCAACGAGCACTTTACCGCCATGACGGAGATCATCTTCCGGTACCGGGGCACCCTCGACAAATACATCGGCGACGAGATCATGGCCGTCTTCGGCGCGCCCCTGTCGGAGCCCGACGACGCCGAACGCGCCATCGCCGCGGCGGTGGATATGCAGCGGGCCAACGCGGAGCTCAACGAGCGCCGCGAAGCCGAGGGACGCCCCGCCTTCGAAATGGGCATCGGCATCGACACGGGCGAGGTGGTGGCGGGCTACGTGGGCTCGCCGGACCGCATGGAGTTCACCGTCGTGGGCGACCGCGTCAACACCGCGCGCCGCCTGTGCAGCATGGCCGGTCCGTCCCAGATCGTGGTCGGGGAAGCGACGTACCGGATCGTTCGGCCCCTCGTCGACGCCCGCGCCATCGGCACCGTCCTGCTCAAAGGCAAGGCCACGCCGGTCCACGCCTACGAAGTCACGGGACTTCGGGCGCCGCACGGCGGCTGAACGCATCGGAAGGAAATCGGAGGAACAAGTCGGGCGGGCCCGCGATTGCAGCGCCTTCGCAGGCCCGCCCGAGAAGTGTCACACGGCGGCGCGCTCGGCTTCCCAAAGCGGTACGCAATGGGCGATGCCGGACTCGAGATCGGTGGTGGGTTTCGAATAGCCGGCCTGGCGAAGACCGGTGATGTCGCCCTCGGTGAAGCTCTGGTACTTGCCGTGGAGCGACTCGGGCATGGGGAAGTATTCGATCTCGCCCGAGCCCAATTGCTGAATGAGGTTGCGGGCGATGTCGTTGAAGCTCCGGCTGGCCCCGCTCCCCACGTTGAACACGCCCGCGGTGTGCTTGTCGGCGTGCATGAAGTGGAGGTTCACGTCGACCACGTCGCCCACGAAGACGAAGTCGCGCCGCTGCTCGCCGTCGCCGTATCCGTCGGTCCCCTGGAAGAGGCGGGCCTTCCCGGTGTCCTTGAGCATCTTGTAGAGCTGGTACACCATGGACGCCATGCGGCCCTTGTGGTTCTCCCGCGGGCCGTAGACGTTGAAGTAGCGCAGGCCGACCACGGTGCTGCCGAAGGACGGCTGAAGGGCGCGCACGTACTGGTCGAAGACCAGCTTCGACAGGCCGTACACGTTAAGCGGCTGCTCGTAGGCGGGGTCTTCCTTGAAGGTGCGGTTGTTCCCATAGACCGACGCGCTCGAGGCATAGACGAAGGGGGCTTTCCACTCGAGGGCCGCGTGGAGCAGCTCCTTCGAGAAGGTGAAGTTGTTGTCCATCATGTAGCGGCCGTCCAGTTCCATGGTGTCGGCGCAGGCGCCCTGGTGGCTGACGGCCGTGATCTTCCATTTCACCGCGCCGGCGGCCAGGGCCCGGCGGAACTCGGCCCGGTCCATGTAGTCGGCGATGCGGCAATCGCAGAGGTTCCGGTAATGGGTGCCCTCCTTGAGGTCGTCCACCACCAGGATGTCGGTGATGCCCTGTTCGTTGAGTTTCCGGACAATGTTGCTTCCGATAAACCCCGCCCCACCCGTTACGATGTACATAATCGCGCTATCTCCAATCTTCCGGTTGTTGTTTTTCTGTATCGACGGTTCGTCTTCCCGGTGAAGGGGGAAGGATCAACCGCAGCGGTGCCGCGGGTCCCCTGGCCGCTCATCGCGGCTCTCCCGAAGCGTCGGGAGACATGCTTCCGGCAGGGACCCAATCCCGCTCCGGCTCGCGAGGCGACGGCCGGCCCGTGAAGAACTCCCGGCGAAAGGTCACCGAGTCCGACGGCCGCCGCGCCAGTTCCTCCGAGGCCTCCCGGTCGAACAGTTGCAGGCCGTCGGCCGCGACGGCGCGGGGCGTCCGGTACAGGGCGGCCACGTCCGCCGCAATCTTGTCTTCGGGCCAGGACGTGGAATCCGCCGCGGCGAGCAGGTAATCGCCGTCCGCGACCTCCGCCACGGCGCGCCACACGTGGTCCATGTCCGATCCGTCGGCGACCGAGACGGTACGGACGGGCAATCCGGCCGCGTCGAAAGAATCCGAGTCGTCTTCCTCAGGCGACCGCACCACGACGGCCTCGACGTTGGGATAGGTCTGTCGGGCGAGCGCTTCGAGGATCCTCCGCCGCGCCACGTCCTTCGCCCGGACCATCACGCTCACCTTCGGCAGCGCGAAACCCGCCTCGGCGAGGCCGCGCCACGTGTGATGGCGCCGTCGCCGTTCCAGGGTGAGCGTGCCGCCGGAGGTATGCTCCGTCAACAGCCGTTGGGCGGCTTCGAAGGCCTCGTTCACCGTCAACAGACGCAGGCAATAGTGGCCCGGGCATTCGTTGCGCACGCAGGGGGCGCAGGGCACCACGTGGCGCAGCGCGACGGCCGGGGCTTCGCCCCGAGGATAGGGCCCCCAGCGGCGGTCGTTCTCGGGGCCGAGCAGCGCCAGCAGGGGCCGGTTTCGCGCGCGGGCGAGGTGGAGCACGCCCGTGTCGTTGCTCACGACGAGAACGCTGCGGTCCAGAAGTCCCACCAGACCGGGGAGTTTCGTAAGGCCCACGGCGTCGTGGACCCGTCCGGACGTCTCCGGCGGGAGCGCCGCGAGCACGGCGTCGGCCTGGGCGCGTTCGCCCGGCACGCCCGTGATCACGGCGTGGAGGTCCGGGTGCGCCTCGAGCAGGCGGACCAGGAGTTCTGCGAAGCGCTCGGGAAACCAGCGACGGCTGGGCCGGGCGCCGCCGGGATGGACGGTCACCACCCGGGCGTCCGCGGTAAGGCCGAGGGTTGCGTAGAGCTCGTCGGCGCCTTTATTCGTCGCTTCGGGCGACAGTCGCACCTCGGGCGGCCGAGACTCGTCGATCGGCCCGCCCAGCAGATCCACCACGGCGAGGTTGTTATCGACCTCGTGGCGGTTGGGATCGAGGGGCAGGACGCGGCTGGCGACTTTTTGCCAGGGATGGCCGTCGTAGAGGCCGATCCGGCGCGGCGCGCCCGCGAACAGCGCTTCCCGAAGCAGGTAGTAGCTTGCGCCGAAGATCACCAGGTCGAATCCCCGCGCGAACAGTTTCGCGGCGCCGCGAAGGCGTTCCACGCGCGACGGGCTCGACATAAAGTCCAGCGGCATGACCTCGTCCACGAGGCCCGTGCCTTCGAGCAGTGCGGCGGCGCCCATGCCGGGCTGGGTGGCCAACACAATGTGCGCCCGGGGGAAACGCTTCCGCAATGCCTCCAGGGCGGGCAAAAAGGCGATGAAATCGCCTAGAAACGACTTGCGCACCACCAGGATCCGGCGCACGATGGCCGTCCGCAGGGTCAGGGTCCGGCCCGCCATCCGGAGGGCGTAGTAGGCACAGCCGGCGGCGTGGGTCGCGTGGACCGCGGCCGTCTGCAGCGGGGTGAGCCGGTCGCGCCGGAATCCGCCGTGCATGCGCCGCTCTGACTCGTCCTTGGCGTCGAGGGGGAACCCGTAGGCCTCGGCGCTCCGACCGGGCAGGGGGAACGTCCGCCGGTTTCCTTTCGTATACCCCCGGCGCAGGGCCTCCTCGAGGCGTTCTTCGAGATGGTCCGCGCGGCGCTCCCACGAACACTCCTCGGCCACCTCGAGCCGGCGCGCACGGCCCGCGTCGGGATCGGCCACGGCGGCGTCCACGGCTTCCAGGAAGGCCTCGGGGGTGCCCGCCCGCGCCACCACGTCCTTGCAGGTGTTGAGGCCCTCGAGAGGCGTGGCCACCACGGGGCGTCCCGTGGCGAGGTATTCATAAACCTTGAGGGGATTGCACGACTGGGTCAGCTCGAAGACGCGGTAGGGGACGAGGCAGACGTCGTACCCGGCGAGCACCGAGGGCAGATCGGCGTAGGGCTGGTAGCCCAGGAGCCGGATGTTGGGCGCGGCCTCGAGGACCGACACGTCGACGCCTTCCTTCACGCGCCCGGCCAGCACGAAGCTCCAGTCCGGCCGCTGCCTCGCCAGGTAGAGCAGGAGGTCCGGGTCGAGGCGCTCGTCCACCTGGCCCACGAAGCCGAGGCGCGGCCGGGGCAGGTCCTTCAAGCCGGAATGCAGCCCCGCCGCGTCGAGCCGAGCGGGGGAGAAGTGGTCGAGATCGACCCCGTTTTCCTGGAGATAGGAATGGGGCTGAAGCTGTTGGAACCGTTCGAGGAGGCGCGGCGACACGGCGAGGGCCACGTCCGACTCCCGCAGGCAGGCCTCCTCCTCGGCGCGGAGCCGGGCCTTCTGCTCGTCGGTCAGGCCGCCGAACCCGGTCCACTCGTCCACGGCGTAGTACACGCGGGCGACGGGGTTCACGCCCTCCTTGAGCCAGCGCTGGAGCGGGGTCGAGACCAGGGCCACGGGGGCGGTCATCCCCAGCCGCCGGGTCATGGCGCCGAGCACGCGGGGGCGACGCCGTCCGTTGTACCACCGGCCCAGGGCGGGGGCGGCGTGATAGGTGTAGATCCAGAGGTTTTCCTGGAATTCCTGAAGGCCCAGGCCGCTCCGGCCGGGGATCAGGGCGTCGAGCCCGTTTCCCGGTCCGGCGGAGGTCCCGAGGGGGTTGATGTAGAGGACGCGGTGTCCGCGACGGGCAAGCCGTGTGGCCAGTTGCTGTTTGGCCGTCCAGCAGACATCCCAGTTCTGCTGGCCGAAAAACGCTATGTCCATGCGGTGCTCCGCGGGAAACCGGCATCCCCGTTGAAACGGAAGGCCCTGCAGGGGCCGGCATTGAATCGGGGCATGGCTTTCTCTAACATAGTGCGCTGAAGCGGATCCGCCGGACGGGGCGATCTCGGAATTTCGAGGGCTCGTCGGCGGGTTTCCGCGAGACTGTATCCGGGTTCCTATCGATCGGACATGAGTACCGCCGAACCGCGATTCACCGCCCGCGCCGTGTGGCGAACAAGGCTGAACTGTATCAGCCGCCCCGCCGCCACTTCAACCGGTAGCTAAGGTCGAAGCCGATCCCTGCCGACGGATGCAAGGAAGAAACCGTTCCTTGCCGGCGCGGCCCCGGCCGGTTCGACGTACCAGGGATATCCAAAGGACTTTTCTCTCGATGAGCATAGACGCATCGCGGGCCCCCGTGCCGCACGCCACCATTCGGCCGCGGTCCGGGTGGCAGGCCATCGACCTCCGCGACATCTGGAAATATCGCGACCTGCTGTTCACGCTGGGCGGCCGCGACATCAAGGTCCGGTACAAGCAGACCGTGCTGGGCGCCCTGTGGATCGTCCTGCAGCCGTTCCTGGCCGCGGGCATCCTGTCCTTCGTTTTCGGCACGGTGGCCAATTTCGACGCCCCCGGCGGCGTGCCCTATTTCCTGTTCTCCTTCGTGGGGATGCTGGCGTGGGGCATCTTCAGCAAGAGCCTGAGCCGGTCGGCCGCGTCCATGGTGGGCAACCAGCAACTGGTGTCGAAGGTCTATTTTCCGCGGCTCATCTTGCCTCTTTCCAGCACTTTTTCCACTTTGGTGGACTTCGCCGTCACCCTGGTGCTCATGGCCCTGCTGATTACCGTCTTCTGGAACCAGACCCA
>CAYVOE010000164.1:0-10359 GCA_964452795.1 uncultured Nitrospiraceae bacterium | reverse complement strand
AGGCCTACGATGCGTGGGACTACCCACAGGAACCCATCGAGCGTAGTCCTCGTATTCCTACGATCGGTGGGCGGGTGTCGGTGGCGGGACGGCTGCGGCCTATTGCCGGCCGGAAGCGCAGCGCATTCATCCCCTCCCCGGATCAAACGCGGCCTGGAGTCTCCGCGGCGGGGGGTGGAAGCGGGGTGTACCAGGGTGCTATTCTGCGGCGGATAGGATGAACGGTAGCTCGGCGACGGGTACGCCGAACGTGGGAGGAAGTGTACGGATGAAGCACACGCGGGGCTTTACGCTGATTGAACTGCTGGTGGTGATCGCCATCATCGGGATCCTGGCGGCCATATTGCTGCCGGCCCTTTCCCGGGCGCGAGAGGCGGCCAACCGGGCCGCCTGCGCCAACAATCTCAAGCAGATGGGCACGGCCCTGATCATGTACGCGGGGGAACACCGGGGCCGCTTTCCCCAACGCCAGATCTGGCACATCAGCGGGCGGCTGAGCCCGGAAATGATGTTCCACGGTCCGGCCATGATCCCCGAGTACATCAGCGACTACAACGTGATCTGGTGTCCGTCGTGGAGCCAGACGCCCGACCCGGTGGCGCGCTACGACCGGGGCAAGGGCGACGGCGACGGCGTCATCGAGCCGCAGGAGATCGGCCAGGAGCCGTACCACTACACCGGGTGGCTCCTCATGGAAGACCGGAACGTGCTCGGGCCCCTCGTGGGCGGCTACGGCACGGGTCCGAACGGCCGGTTCGAGGAGCACGAGTACCTGTCCACGCCCTGGGGCGAACTGGCCCAGGCGAACATTGCCACCGCAGGTCGGGCCAGCGATCAAGACTATAACTTTGGCAACACCTTCCCGGGCACCCAGGCCGGCGGCGGCAGCACCCTGTTCCGCCTGAAATCGGGGATCGAACGGTTCCTGATCACGGATATCAACAACCCGGCCTCGGGCGCGGTGGCCTCGACCACGGTGCCGCTCATGTGGGACCACGCCAGCACCAACACCATCGACTTCTCCCACGTGCCCGGCGGCGGCAACGTGCTCTACCTCGACGGGCACGTCGAGTTCCTGCACTACCCCGCGGAGAAATTCCCCATGACCACGGACAGCTCCCGGTTCCTGGGACGCTACGGCAAACCTTTCGACGGATTCTGATACCGGAACGGCATCACCGTACTTCGACGAGGAGGCGGGCCCGCCTGCGGGTTCCGCCTCCTTTGCTTTCGGCTTATGAGCGTTTCAGGCGCCGGGCAGGCACAGGGGCAGGACGTAGGGCAGGAGGACGGCCGTGACCGCGCCGTTGAGGGTCATGCCGATGCCGCTGAGGGTGCCCGTCAGTTCGCCCTCTTCGAAGGCCCTTGCCGTGCCGATGCCGTGGGCCGCGGTGCCGACGGCCAGGCCCAGGGCCAGGGAACCGCGTACGCCCAGGAACCGCAGAATCTCCGGTCCGGCCATGGCGCCGAGCATCCCGGTGAGGATCACCGCCGCGGCCGTGAGCGACGGAATGCCGCCGGTTTCTTCGGCCAGGGCCATGGCGATGGGCGTGGTCACGGACTTGGGCGCAAGCGACGCCACCGTGGCCGCGCTCGCACCCAGGACCCGGGCGATCAAAGCGGCCGACAGAATCCCGCAGATCGCCCCCGCGACGACGCCGCCCAGCAGGGGCAGCGCGTGGCGACGCACCAGGATGCGCTGCCGGTAGAGGGGCACCGCCATGGCCACCACCGCCGGACCCAGCAGGAAGCTGATGTAGCGGCCGCCCACGTTGTAGGCCTCGTAGGACGTGTTCGTGGCCAGGAGCAGAAGGATGATGGCGGCCACCGACAGGGCCACGGGGTTCGCCAGGGGCGTGCGCAGCCGGCTCCGAACGAAGAGGGCCATGCCCCACACGCCGAGCGTCAGCACCAGGCCCGGCAGCGGGTTGCCGACCGGCTCAGGCACGATCCCGCTCCTCGACGCGGCGAACCAGCGCCGCCGTGATCCAGCCCGTCACCGCCAGGACCGCCGCGGTGCTCGCCAGGACGGTCACGACCATGGGCAACCACTCTCGGCCGATGAGGTCGAAATGGAGCATGACGCCCACGCCGGGCGGGACAAAGAGAAGGCCCAAATGGTCGAGGAGGCCGTCCGCCATCCGGGCGACCCACTCCTCGCGCACCACCCCCGACAGCAGGCCCGCCGTGAGGAGCAGCATGCCCAGGACACTGCCCGGGATGGGCAGTCCCGTCGCCGCGGACAGAGCCTCTCCCAAACCGAGAAATCCGAATAAGATCAGGAAGCCGCTAATCGTTGCGTACCGCATGCACCCCCCGTGGCCGGCCCGGAAGCCGGCGTGGTTTTTCATCGTTTCCGGGCGCAATCCTACCTCTTTGCGGCGAGAAACGCGACACCGCGTGGAGAACGATGGTGGGCCGAGAAGCGGGGGAAGTCGGGTTTTACGGGGCGGAAATTCCATTGCCACAGGACCATCGCCGTGATAAGATGAAGAATGATCGTGTCACGATCGGGATCGGCAACAACGTGGAGAAATGCTGCATTGCTTTTCCGCAAGCGTCATAAGAGCGGCGGCGAAGGACGGGGTGAAGCGGGCGAAGTGCCCGGTCATCCGGAGCTGTACCGCATAGAATACGACATGATGCTGAAGGGCAGCCACGCCACGCGGCGCGGCAAACCCATTCGCCAGTATGGAGTTACGGTGGACGGCGCCACGCGCCTGATTACCAGCGGCGATGCGGTGGACCGCAAGACCTACGAGGCCCTGGTGGCCGCGGGAGCTATCAAGGCGCCGTCGCGGGAAGCGGCGTTTTCGCGAGAAGAGGGCACCCAACCCTCGGGCAAACAGGAGCATCTCGAGGGGTAGGCGTGGGCACTTCTGTCTCGGCGGCGCTGATCGTGCGAGACGAGGCTGACCACCTCGCCGAATGCCTTGCGTGTGTGGTCCGTTTCGTCGACGAGATCCGCATCGTCGACACGGGGTCCACGGACGCTACCCGAGACGTCGCCCGCCGGTTCGGCGTGGAGCCCGAATCTTTCCCCTGGTGCGGCGATTTTGCCGCCGCGCGCAACCGGTCGCTCGAATTGTGCCAAGGCGATTGGATCTTCGTCATCGATGCCGACGAGCGCATCGATCCGGCCGACGCCCCCGTCCTTCGGCGTCTCGCCGCCGGCCCGCCCGACCGAGGCTACCGGTTCACCACCCGCAACTACACCCACCGCACCGACCTCGCCGGATTCCGGCCCTGTCCGCCGTCGGACGGCCACGGCCGCGGCTTCGCCGGCTGGTTCCCCAGCGTCAAGGTGCGCCTGTTCCCCAATCGCCCGGAAATCCGGTTCGAGGGAGCGGTCCACGAGCTCGTGAATCCGTCGATGGAGCGGCTCGGGCTGCCCCTGTGCGACAGCGAGGTGCCCGTTCACCATTACCCGCTCCTGCATTCGGCGGAACGGGTGCGGCGCAAGCAGGAGCTATACGTCGAGCTGGGGATCCGGAAGGCCCGGGAGCGGCCCGACGATCCCCAGGCCCACGCCGAGCTGGGCCATCAGTACGCCGAACTGGGCAAGTACGCCCGGGCCTTGGGCGCGTACCGGGAAGCGCTGCACCGCGATCCCCAGAACGCCACCGTCTTGCGCGACATGGGCGCGGTCCTGCACTTGGCGGGGCACGACGAGGAAGCGCGACGGGCCCTCGAGCTGGCCGTCCGCATCGATCCGGACTCGACCGAGGCCTGGCGCAACCTCGGCGTGGTCCACAGCGCCCTCGGCGACTGGTCGCAGGCCGCGGAATGCTTCGAACGGGCCCTGGACCGCGATCCCGACTGGATCGAAGGCATTCGCAGCCTCAGCGTCGCTCTCGAGGCCTGCGGACGCCGGGAAGAGGCCTGCGCCGCCGCCCGCCGCGCCTTCGAAGCCGCGCCGTATGACCCCGCCTGCATCGACAACTTTGTGGGCCAGATGATCCGCCTGGGACGGGGCGACGCGCTCCGGTCCCTCCTGGAAGGCGCGACCGAGTCGCCGTACCTCCGAGAGACCCTCGACCGCCTCGATACGATGTGATTCGTGGACTTTGGACCGGGTGACGTGCGACAATCGCCCTTTTCCGGCAGGCAACCTCGACTTTCGGGAGCATAGGGATTATGAAGCGCCGTGTGGCTGTGGGTGTCGTCGTGCTGCTGGTCTTGTACGTGGCCTATCGCGAGGGAAAAGGTACCGTCCAGGACTGGTACGCGGACAACTACATGGCCCGCACCACCGAGTTCCCCTCGTCGGAGAGCCCCGACCAGATCTGCCTGACCTGGAGCGACGATCCGCAGACGACCCAGACGATCCAATGGCGCACCGCGCCCTCGGTGTCCGAGGGCTGGGTCGAATTCCGGCCGACGGAGGCGTCCGAGAGCGCGATCCGGCGGGTGGCGGCAGAACGGGTGGAGACGGAGGATCGCCTGCTCGAGAACGACCCGGTGAACAGCCGGTTCACGGCGGTGCTGACGGAGCTCGAGCCCGATACGGAATACGTCTACCGCGTGGGCAGCGACAACGCCGGCACCTGGAGCGACTGGGCCGCCTTCACCACGGCGCCCGCGAACAACGAACCTTTCTCGTTCCTCTATCTGGGCGACGTGCAGCGGGGATTCGATTTCTGGGGCGACCTGATTGACCGGGCGGATCGCGAGTCGTCCGACGCCGCCTTCGTGATTGTGGCGGGCGACCTGGTGAACAACGGCGACTACCGCGACCAGTGGGACGCCTTCTTCGGCGAGGCCGGGGACGTGTTTCGCCGGCGCCCCCTGGTGCCCTGCCTCGGCAACCACGACTACGCCAAAGAGAAGGTGCCGCAGATCTACCTGGACATCTTCGGCCTGCCGGAGAACGGTCCCGAGGAGCCGGGTCCCGAGCGCGCCTACACCTTCCGCTACGGCAACGCCCTGTTCGTGGTGCTGGACTCGAACCGGGCCATCGAGGCGCAGGCGCCCTGGCTCGAGGCGCAGCTCCGCGATTCCGATGCCGTCTGGAAGATTGTGCTGTTCCACCACCCGGTCTACCCGTCGGCGCCCCACCGCGAAAACGACGACATCGCCCGAGCCTGGGTGCCGATTTTCGAGAAGTACGGCGTGGCCCTGGCGTTGCAGGGGCATGACCATGCCTATCTGCGGACCTATCCCATGCGGGCGGGGCAGCGGGTGGAGCCGGGCGAGGGCGGCATCGTGTACGCCGTGTCCGTGGCGGGCAACAAGTACTACGACCAGGAAGACCACGACTACGCCGAAGTGGCGTTCACCGAGGTCTCGACCTACCAGATCATCGATATCCTCACCGAACCCGACCGGCTCGAATACCGCGCCTACGACAACGCCGGCCAGCTCCGCGACGAGTTCACCATCGAGGCTCCGGTACCCGCCGAGCTCGCTACGTCCGCCAATTAACCGGCTTCGGCCTCGTCGTCGAGCACTTCCACGGAAATCCGGCCGATGATGGGGATGAGCTTGGCCTGGGTGAAGAGATCGCCCTCGGCAAGCTTGATGTGGGTGACGTCGGCGCGGGGCTGATCGAAGGTGGGGTCCACGTCGACCCATTTCCCGACCCAGACCGACGCCCACTGATGGAAGTAGAAGCCCGGCTGGGGTCCGTCCACGTAGATCAGGCCGGCCACCTCGCGGGCGGGTATGCCCGCGGCCCGGGCCAGGGCCACGAAGAGGATGCTGTGTTCGGTGCAGTCGCCTTCGAGGCTGTCGAGGACCTCGAGTGCGTTGGTGAGCCGGGCCGAGAAGGTGGTGTGGACGTTGCGATACACCCAGTGGCACAGCTTCTCGGTGGCCTCGAGGCTGTCCGTCTCGTCGCCCACGATGTCCTGGGCCTTCTCGACGATGCGGGGGTGGTCGCTCTGAACGAAGGTGGTGGGCCGCAGCCACTCCTGCACGTCGGGGTTGTCCACGGGGCGCGCGGGCGGCGTGACGCCGTCGAGGGTGATCCGGTGGCTCACGAACTCGAAGCCGTCGCCGTTGGCCCGGAGAAACTGTCGCTCGTCGTTGAACAGATGATCTTCGTCGAGGGGGCCTTTGAGCAGCAGCCGCAGGGATTCGCGTTCGCGGGCATCGGAGATGGGCTCTTCGAGCATGGCGGCGTTGGACACGATGACGTCGTTGCTGTAGCTCACGTCCTTGGCGATGGGCTCGGGCTCGAGGCGCATCTTGATCATGCCGGCCACGTTGTCCTCGAGGGTGATGCCGCTCTGCGTGACGTAGGACACCGACTCGATCCCCAGGGCGGGCATGAGGGTCTTGATCTCGTAGACCTTCGTCGACACGCCCTCGAATACGCGATCCTCGACGGACACGATGCGGCTGACCGCGTCGATCTCCTTCTGGTAGAAGGGCTCGAAGAAGGAATAGGACACCTCGTCGCCCACTTGGGCACCGGACTTCAGCAGCCGGAGGTGCTTGAGCCCGTCGCGCAGGGTCTCCTTGGGTCGGGGCAGGCGGGCGGTCTTGGTATCGTCGCCCACGGTGGTGCGCACCACGAGTTCGCCGTCTTCGACGACGCAGTCGAACCGGGTCGAGGCGCGGGGGTCGTCCACCTGGGATTCGATGGTGCGGAGGGCGCCGTCGGGCCCGTACACGCGGGTCGACATGATCCGCATGTCCTGCTTCACGTCCGACATGAGGATTTTGAACCGGGCGTCTTCGTTGAAGGTGACGGTGCCGTCCTTGGCGACCCGGATGGCGTTGACGGCGTAGCCGGACTTCTGCCCGTTGAGGTAGAGGCCGTACCATTCCTCGCCCGCCAGCGATTTGATGTCGAACTCCTGGGCGGCCAGGAGGCCGGGGAACAGCGAAAGCAATATCATGGCCGAAAGACTCTTCATTCGGAGGACTCCTTGTAACATCCGGGGTATTGTACCCAAGGAGGGGGGCCCAAGCGACCCGAAGGCGGAAAAACCCGACCGGGGGGCCGTCAGTTTTCCGCCGCGCTCAGGCGGTAGATCTCCACTTCGTCGCCGGCGGGCGCATTCCGGGCGCGAACCCTCTTGAACACGCGGTCGGACGCGCGCCATTCCTCGACCACTTCGGCGAGGGGACTGCCCCGGTACCCGGGCAGGTCGTGAATCAGGCGGGTCGGGTAGACGAGATACCGGATGCCCTGGTCGCGGAGCCAGCGCACCCGCTCCTCGCGGGGAAGCTCGGCCAGGGCGGCCACGCGGGCATAATCCCGATAGGCGGGGGTCTTGAGGCGGTACGTGCGGGGATCGAGGCTCAGGACCCGTTCGCCGGGGATGGCCCGGTCGTCGATCCAGGAGTAGGCGGCGGCCGCGGGGACGCGCCGCGCGAGGTACTCGGTGCGAGGTTCGCGTCCGATGGCCACGGCCGCCTCTTCCCGCAGGATCCAGAGGCCCGCCCCGAGGCCGAAGGCGAAATGGACCAGGATCAGCGCCGCCACCGTTCGCCGGGCCCAGGGCATGCCTACGGCCGCCAGCGCCGCCGCCGCCATCATGGGTACGAAAAACACCAGGTAGGCCTGAGGAGTCCGCTCGACGAAAAACAGGGCCAGTCCGCCCACGGCGGAGAAGATAACCAGTCGCCGCGCCCAGGGCCCGCCCACGATCAGGGCCGGTAGACCGAGAAACAGGACCAGTCCCCCGGGGGAATACAGGCCGCCGTCGTCGAACCGGCTCGGGCGCATCACCAGGTCCCAGGGGAACCGGGGCAGGTCGCGCAGCGCCGGCGGATCCGGGGGCGGCGCCAGGGCCAGCACGTCGACCGGACCGTCGGCGTAGGGATAGCCCGGCCACGACGGTCCCTGGGCCAAGAGGCCGAAGAGCCACCACGGGGCCAGGGCCAGTGCGGCTGCGGTGGTGAAGGCGGTCAGCGACGGGCCGCGGCCCACGCGGGGCGTGGCGGCGGTGGCGAGGGCGAGGATCGCTACGGCGGTCAGACCGATGCCGCGCACGGCGGCGGCGCTCCCCAGGAGTATTCCGGAGGCGACGAGGAGGCCGCGCCGGCCCTCCTGCTCCCACGCCACCCAGGCCCACAGTCCCGCCGCCATCAGCCCCGCCGCGGCCAGGTCGACCGGGACCGTGCGGGCCTCGGTGAAGAAAGCCGGGGCGGTGGCCAGGGTGGCGGCGGCGACGAGGCCCGCGGTGCGGCCGCCCACCCGTTCGCCCAGTCCGCCGAGGGCGACGCAGGCGCACACGGCGACGCCCCACGACAGGAGACGGACGGTGAACTCGTTTCCGTCGAAAAGGACATACGCCAGCAGGGCATGGAGCGGGGTCGCGTAACGGGTGAAGGGGTCGCGTTCGAGGGGAGCAATGTGATGTTCCCGGGCCCAGGCCGCCGCCGCGGGCCAATGGGACGCCAAGGCCTCGGCGCCCGTCTGGGGCGTCGTCGCGGGGATCAGCGCCGTCAGCGCTCCCAATACGGCGAAAGCCAGGCAGGCGCCGCCGAAAAAGCCGGTCTTCGGCGCCGCTTCCGCGTGCGTGGCGGCGGGGGCGGACCGGAGCAGCACTTCGTAGCCCAGCCCCAGAGCGGCGATGCCGTAGAGGGCGAAACGGGCCGCCGGAAAGGAGGCCGCCCCCAGCAGGAGGAGCAGGATCGCGCACAGGCACAGGCCCGCAAGCATGCGCAATACGCCCGTGCGCGGGGCATCGCCCGCGCCCGCGAGCCGGAGGGTCCAGGTGCCCAGGACCCACGACGCCCCTGCCAACAGAAATAGCGACATCGATGCCCCCGCGCCTGTACCCACAATATTGCCGTGGGCGAGATCCTAAGGGGCGGCGCCGGGAAACGCAAGGCCCGCGGTTACCGGATGCCGCTGCTGTCCCCGTTTCTCGAACGCGGACCTCGGTGCGGAGCTCAGCTGGATTCGGTCGGCTCCGAGACTTCCTCCCAGGCAATCACCACCGTGTCCGATTGCATGCAAGCCTCCTCCATTCCGACATCCAGATTCTACCGGGGTAGCTTCAGAGACAATTGGCGGGTGCAGTGCCACGCCGGAGCGCGTTCCTGTAGGCGAGTCCGGGGCGAAAAAAAAGAGACATCGGGATTCGTTCGGTGCACTGGCTTCAGGAAAGATCAGTCAACCGAAGAGGGGTCCCGATGTCTTATACCGACTCTTACCGCATGTGATCGCTATTGCGATGAATCGGGGACGATCAGACCGCGGGCCAGGCCGGTATCTCGGGAACGCCCCAGCCGGGGCCGTAGATGTCGGCGGGGTCGCCCCATTTCCGGGCCAGGGCGCGCTCGCGTTCCGTCAACTCATCCAGGAGCGCGGCGCGGTCGGGGTCCGACGAGAGGTCTTTGGTCTCGTAGGGATCGTCCTCGAGGTTGAAGAGCTGGGTGTGTCGTTCGCCGCCGACGTTGTAGGCGATGAGCTTCCAGGGGCCCGAACGCAGGCCGCGCTGGAAGTTCTTGTAGGCGAAAATGAGCCCTTCCTGTCCGCCGGCGTCGCCTTCGAGGGCCGGGACGAGGCTGGTGCCTTCCACGGAGGACGGCACGGGCACCTCGGCGAGTTCGCACAGGGTAGGATAGATGTCGGACAGGTAGGCGAGGGCGTTCCGGGTCTCCCCGGCCGGCACGCCGGGGCCGCGGAGAACCAGGGGCACGTGGACGCTGTGCTCGTACAGATTCTGCTTGCCCATGAGTCCGTGGCCGCCGATGGCGACGCCGTTGTCGCCGGTGAAGACCACCACGGTGTTCTCGGCGAGGCCCGTCTCGTCCAGGGCATCGAGAATGCGCCCGATCTGGGCGTCGAGATGGGTGATCATGGCGTAGTAATCGGCCAGGTGCTTGCGGATGACTTCGGGCGTGCGGGGCCACGGCGCCAGTTGCTCGTCGCGCACCTTGAGCTCGCCGTTGTCGAAGGGGTGCTCCGGCAGGAAGTTGGGCGGCAGGGGCATGTCTTCGTCGCGATACCGCTCGCGGTACTCGGGGGGCGCCGTCCGCGGGTCGTGGGGGGCGGTGAAGGCGACGTGGGCGAAGAAGGGCCGCTGCGCGTCTTCGGACCGCAGGAACCGGACGGCGGCGTCGGCGAAGAGCTCGCTCGAGTGGGTCCCCCGGACGATCTCGACGTCGGAGTCGGGATACTCGCCGTCGGTGTCGAAGGGGCGGATGTCCACGGCGTAGTGGTCGCTCATGCCGCTGAAGTGGATGGCGTCGGCCTTCTGGAAGGCCCGGGCGAAACTGGGCTTGTCCTGGTGCCACTTGCCGGCGTGGAAGGTGAGGTAGCCCGCCCGGGCGAAGGCCTCGGGCATCATGACCTCCTCCGGCGGGATGGCCCGGTCGTGGTGGAGGCGGAACAGGCCGCGGCCGGCGGACAGGAAGGGCTCATTTTCGCCTACAAGAACTTCCAGCGCGGCCTGC
>CAYVOE010000163.1:0-10395 GCA_964452795.1 uncultured Nitrospiraceae bacterium | reverse complement strand
ACCGCACGGGGAGCCTATTGAGCGAAGGCTACGCCGGCCACACCTGGGACGCCACCGTCGCCCTCCTTTTCTCCTCGCCTATCAATCCGAGCACGGGCACATCCCTGACGGGTGGCAACGCCATGGGCGGATTGATACCCACTCCGCCTGGAGGGCCAAACCACACCAACGGCCATCTTAGCTTCGGACCGCCGTCCGGGTCGTGGATGCCAGACCCAAGACCCCGCTACGGAGTGGCCCCTGTCACAGACTTTGGCACGTTCGGATTCCACGCAAATAGTGGAGTGTGGGACATAACAAAACAACAGCAGGGCGTTTATGTCGGAATATCGTTTAAAGGGAACACCAAAGATTGTTCAAGCTATAAACTGGTGCAGGTAATCAGGCAATGGCAGAACGGAGGTCCGTTGTCCAATCTCGCCAACTTGGGACTACTGAAGTACTTAACCTGGCCTGGAGCTTGGAGCATTGACACTACGTGGTGGAAGTTCCGGGACGACGCATATCCATATTCAGAGAGGGCAGTCGGCGTTGGCTACTGGGATACTACCCCGGTAGACCAACCTTTCATTGTACCCAACGGCATTCCAGGGGTTACCAGCGGGATACAGGAATTCGAAACTTGCGCCGTGTGCACAGGAGGAAAAGATGCCGGCCTGATCTATGGGTGCATAAGATGGCGGACGACCACAACGCTCGTGGGCCGCGGTCCAAACGTGATACGATCACACTACAGTCTGCTGTCAGGTGTAACCGCGCCGGGCAGCCAATCACCGAAGACCGTCTTGCCGAGTGATGATTTCATGAGCACAGTGGCGGGCTTCTAATGCGGTCGGCTCCGCTTCCTATAGGTTGTCACACCTTGACCGAGCTGGAGTGTACCGAGATCCGCTTTGTCCGAACGGTCTGTCCCGGTATGCGTGACGTATATTTGAGTGCACCTGCTGTGGCAGCGGAAGGCTCATTTTTGGCGGTAGTTGGGGGTAACCATGAAGATGGAGCCCGGCGCTTCGGTTGCATGGAGAAGTTCTGTGTGTGCCTTGTGGCGATTGAATAGGAATGGTTTATGTAGGTTAGCATATATACTGGTGTTTTTGGTATGTGTATCGTGTATGATTGTAGTGGTGCCGCGGAGTAGCAGCTGCCGGCTTCGACACACGATATCCCTGTCGTCTGACGCGCTCAGGGATGAGACTTTTCGGCGAATGGCATGGTCTCTCGCCGCAATTCAGAAGCGTGCGGGCGATTTGCCCGATGATTCCCAAAGTCAAGTAGTCCTGTTCGAGGCTTTCCGGCAGGCGCAACGGGACCTCAGGAGCGTGGGGGTGGTCCTGGAGGAGACGCCTGGTTATTTCGCGATGCCCTACGAGTATTCGGCGCCCCCGAGTGGCCGTTTCAATCGCCTCGCCCGCGAGACCGTGGTCTTGAGTGAGGCGCCTACACAGATATCTGCGAACATCATGCGATACTTGTCATCGCACGGATTTATTTACTACGGGGAGTTATCACCCTTGTACCCCCTATACGGCGCGAAAACTGTCGGGAAGTCTCCCGAAGAAATTGCCGAGGCCGGCCTCACAGTGGTTAAGCGGGAGATGGCTACCCGTGTTCTGAACGACGAGGACGCCTCGGATCTTTGGTGGATTTACGCGCGTCTGCTGCGCTATGAGCAACAACACGGCAGCTTCCCCTATGATCCGCGCGGGCCGGAATACGCCTTGTTCAAACTGCGGGAAGATCTTCTTTTCTCTCCCCCGCGGAAAGCGCGGGACCCGCTGAAATGGGACGTAGAGAGAGGAAAGGTCGTGGACTTGAAGTATGATTACCTGAATGATGAACGACTTACCCGCACCGATCTTGAACGCGAACCCGTCGTGATTCTGTCGGAGAAGGCCGGTGGGTGTCTGGTCTGTCCGATCATGTACCTCGCGCCGTCGGATCGGCGCAGGCTGGTGTCGATTCCGAGGGACCGTCTGAGTGATAGCGGAAGCCTTACGGGCCTTTCGGTTCCCGAAGTGGCTGAACTGGTCGAGGAAGTAATCGAAGTGTGGCCCCCGACAGCGGCGGCGCTGGCTGAGCTGAACGCATATATGGAGTGAACAGAGCAGGAGCCGCGTGCTGGATTCAAGTGCCAAGTGCACAGAGGCTCCTCTGGCGCTCTTCTTGGTAGACTTCATTGGGCGTTCGGTACCCCAGGATCTTGCGCGGACGGTTGTTGAGCTGGTCCACGACCCGCGCGAGCTGCGCGGGCGTCACCCGGCGCAGGTCGTTGCCTTTGGGAAAGGAGCGGCGCAACAGCCCGTTGGTGTTCTCGTTGGTGCCCCGCCGATAGGACGCATACGGGGCGGTAGAATAGACGGCCAGGGGCAGGGCCCGGGCGACCTCGGCATGGCGGGCGAACTCCGTGCCGTTGTCGAAGGTCACGGTCCGGAATCACGAGGCCGGCAGGTCCTGCAGGGTCTCCACGATGCCCCGGGCCACCTGTTCGGGGGTATAGCCCTCGGGGATCTTCTCGAAGACCCATTTCCACAGGCGCGGGTCATCGAGCTTGCGGGCCGGGCGGCAGGCCTCCCGGCGCGCGGCGATTCGACCCATCGTGGATCGGCAACGGGGCGGATACGCCGTGGCGTCGGCCATATTGGCGACGGTTATGCTGGGGCTCGTGGCGGGAGGTTTTGCCGGGGTGCTGTTTGTGACGGCACAACTCACGGCAAACCCCGACGTGCTCGATAATGTGGCCGAAAGCGTGGCGTCCTACGCGCGTCGATCGATCCCCTTCGCGCTTGCCGTCGGATTCGTGGCGGGGCTCACGTCGGACGCCGTGTTCGGTAAACTGCTTGGCCTCGACGTCGTTCCCGTTACGCAGGTCGGCACGGCTCTGCGGCATCGGTAAGGCGACGCCGATTCAACCGTTCGGTTTCGGCCTTTGTCCGGCGAGGGCCTCACTTGAGTTTCGAGAAGCTCGTCGGCTCCATGAAAAAGCGTTCGATGCGATTCACCAGCGGGCCGTCGACCTCCGAGTCGGCTTTGACCTTCTTCCATTCCGGATCGGCCAGGAAGGCAGCCCAGTTCTTCTGGGCGTCCTCATGGCTCGCATGCACCACCATGTACACGAGCAGGTTCGGCGAGCCGGGCTCGGTTTCCGTTTCCCAGTAGCCGATGCTCTCGATGTTGTGCCGGGCGAGAAGCGCGTCGGAGTGGTTGCGGAAGCGCGCTTTCAGCGCATCCATCTTGTCCTCGTTCACATGGTAGATGCGCATCTCATAAACACGGTTGGGCGATTCGGTGCCCGACGCGACACTGTTCATGTGCAGAACTCCCGGATGTCGGCGCAAGACAACGGATGGTCTCCTTTCTGACCCGGGGGAACGGCGAAGCGGTTCGCAGTACGCCGGGTCCGGGAGCGTCGATCTTCCCTACACATACGGGTCGTAATCAACCTTGGGCGACAGATCCTCGTCCAGGACATCGCCGCCGACACCCAGCAATCTCTCCAGTTCCTTTACCGCCTGGCGTCCGGATTCGATTCCCCGTGAGCAAAGAAAGGCCGATGGGAAGGGAGGCCAAGCCTGCCCCGGCCAGACATTCAGTTGCCCCTCGTGGATGTGGATGAAGTCCTCCGGACACCGCCGGATATTGGCTTCGTGCAACTCGGCAAGCGTGCCGAGCTGGTCGGGGTACATGGAGAAGACGGCGTCGAAATCCGAGTGCTGATTCAGAAAATCCAGGACGAGTCGACGAAGGTTCAGCGTATACGTTGTCGCGGCGCTTTCGAGTCGGACCGTGATGATCTGATCGTCGGGAAGCGGGAGGTCGCGCCGGGCCATGGCGGCCTGCAGGGCCTTGACATGATCCCGCGTCAGACTGTCGTTGCGGACACCCACCATGCACAGAAGCTTGCGCCTGCGCTTGCTCACGACGTAGTCGGCTATCACCTCGCCCACGGCGCTGTGATCCTGGATCACGGCCTTGATGGGAAGATCGTCGTACGAGCGGCCCACGACCACCATCGGCATGCCGGCGTCCAGGAGGCGAACCAGCGCGAGAGGCGGGGAAACGGGGGGCTTCACCCAGATCAGGCCGTCCAGGCCCCAGGAGCGGATGCGATTGACGAACTCCACCGGCTGAAGCCGGGCGATGTCTCCCGAGGCCATATGCAACCGGTGGTGAAGTCCGCAGCGTTCCGTCATGCCCGACAACAGATTGGCGACGAAGTTATGGGTAAACCCGGGGTCCCAGATGGGCGGAATGACTCCGATCTGCAATGCCTCTTTCGCGTTGGTCTCGGCTCCGTCCGTCGTACCGGCGACGAAGGTGCCCGCTCCGCGCCGTTTGACGATGCGTCCCTCGGCCTCGAGGATGTCCAGGGCTCGAGTGATGTGGTAGTACCCCAATCCCGACCATTCCTGGAACTGCCGAACCCGGGGCAGGCGGTATCCGCTCTCAAAGCCTCCCAACTCGAGGAACCGCCGCAGCGTCACGACCAGGTCGTCGCCCGTTTCCCCCTGCCGCAGCGCGTTCAGGAAGACGGCTCTATCCCGATCTTCGTTGGACTTCTTAATCGTACGCCTCCCTTCAACTGCGCCGGCGCCGTTGCTGCCCGATTTCAACGGCATGTTCTTTGAACGCTTCATGATATACGGATCCGAGTCTTTGGCCGCCTATACACCGATAAATAGTATATCAATTTGATTGAATCGTATTTCAAGGAGCGCGCGTCCCTTCCGTTTTGACGTCCGGAGCACAGGCCTTCGGGTCGAACGGCCGTCTCTGGGTATTGGTGCCGGAGCTTTGGGTGAAATTTTAAAATAACATGTCTTATTGATAATTATAGTTCATAAGATCTTGACTTTGCCAATCTTTTGGCCTACAGTACGTCCGCTGGTCTTCCGAGCTCGAAACAAGTGACTGCGTGGCATCGTGCGCAGGGGCGGGTCTTGGCCGACCCCGGCGACCGGTGCCTCTGCAACCCATCACGATACCGATGAGGAGATCCGGATGAACGGTCCCGCCCATCTTTCCAATGCACTCCGTCGAGAGACGGTGAACTCCTGAAGGTACGGCAGCACCCCGTGCCGGTCTGACAACAACAAGGAAGTCAATCGTACGCTTCGGGCATCTTGCGCTTGTCTGCGCAGGTGTCCCACAAAGGAACTGGAGCAACGTATGTGGCGTGAGACGACGAAGTATGAGCGCAATCAAAAGATCTTCGATGAAGAGTTCGATGGCTTCCTGCCCGACAAGATCCTGGATTTTCATGTGCATGTGTGGAACGAGGGCGTGTTGCCGCAGGGCGAGGTGATTGAATCCGGCGGTCCCGCCATCACAAGCTACACCTTCGAGGATTTGGACAAGGACCTTGACGAGTGCTTTCCGGGACGGGAGAACTTCGCCGTATGTTTCGGAGTTCCTGTTCTTATAGCGGACGTAAAGCGCAACAACGATTATGTGGCCGAGGGGTGCGACAACAAGAAGTTCTTCGGTCTTCGCCTTCTCGATCCGTTTCTGGATAATGCGGAGTCGGTTCGCAACGACCTGAAGGACGGCCGGTTCCTGGGCCTCAAGCCCTATCCCAACTTCGCGCGAAAGGACGACGTTGGAACCGCCCAGATCCCCGAGATGCTACCGGACTGGTCGATGGAGGTCGTGAACGATTGCGGCGCCCTGGTCATGCTCCATATCCCGCGCCCCTTGCGCCTGGCCGACCCGCTGAACCAGCGGCAGATCGTTGAATTGTGCGAGAAATACCCTCGTGCGCGCATCGTGCTGGCGCACGTGGGCCGGGCCTACTACTTCAAGAACGTTTTCGGAAACCTGGACGCCCTGCGCGATCTGCCCAACCTGTACTACGATTTCTCCATGGTCACCCATTGGGAGGTGCTGGAGCACGCCTTCGAGGTGCTCGATCCTCAGAAGATCTTCTACGGTTCGGATGCCCCGGTGGCCCTTGCGCCCGGCAAGTCCATCGAGATCAACGACCAATACACCTACGTCACGCCGCAGCCCTGGTCACTGTCCATCTCGGACGACCACGGCAAGATCCGGTTCACCTCGTTTCTGTACGAGGAGCTTCGCGCCGTCCGAAAGGCCGTCGAGCGCCTTGGTCTCGGGCGGGATTTCGTCGAGGGCATCTTCTACCACAACGGCATGAAGCTGCTGCAGGAGGTCCAGCGAAGCCTGCACCAGACGGCCGCGGATGCCGTGTCCCGGTGACCGGGACCGCCCGAATTGCCCAAGAGGACCGATGAGCAGCGCAGCGTCTACCGATGGAGCAGCGTCTTTCGATGAACATTGATGCACTCGGCACCGGCTCCGCAGCATCCGATCGCGTGTCCTTTCAACGGGAAGCGTACCGCCGCATGGTTCGGATCCGCGCCTTTGAGGCGAAGTGCCTGGAACTGAGCCTCGCCAATCCGCCCGTCGTCGCGGGGTCCGTCCATCTGTGCGCCGGACAAGAGGCCATTCCGGTGGGCGCACGAGCCGCGCTGCGCCCCACGGACTCTGTCGTAGCCACCTATCGCGGCCATGGGTGGGCCCTGGAATCCGGGATTGGCGCCCGAGAACTGCTGTTGGAAATTGCGCATCGGAAGGACGGCATCAACGGTGGTCGGGCCGGCTCCGCCATGGTCATGGCGCCGGAACGCGGATTCGTGGGGGAGAACTCGATTGTAGGGGCGGGCGGGCCCATCGCGGCAGGGGTCGGCCTCGCCCATTCCCGGCGCGGCACGGACGGGGTGGTGCTGGTGTCCTTTGGCGACGGCGCCATGAGTCAGGGGGCCCTGCACGAAAGCCTGGTCTTTGCGGCGGCGCAAGACCTGCCCGTCATCTTTCTCTGCGAGAACAACGGCTGGGCGGAGATGACCGCCACGACGGCAACGGCCAGGATCGACGATCTCTCGAAACGGGCGCAGGGATACGGCATCCCGGGCGACACGGTTGACGGGAACGATCCGGTCATCGTGCGGGACGCCGTGGAGGCGGCCGCCGCACGCGCTCGAGGGGGCGAGGGGCCGAGCCTGATCGAATGCAAGACCATGCGCCTCTGGGGGCACTACAACCGCGATATCGAGCATTACCGCGATCGTGAGGACAAGGAACGGGCGGAGGGCGCCGATCCGCTGCTGCGGCTGGAGAAGGTCCTCATCGAGGAGGGGAGAGCCTCTGCCGAGTCTCTTGCGGAACTCCGGGAATCGATTGAGGCGGAGATTGAGGCGTTGGCCGAGGAAGTGATGGCCGCTGCATTGCCCGATCCGGCTTCCGCCCGCTCGCACGTCTATTTCGCGGCAAGCGGCCCAGAGTTATCCGAGTCTTCGGATACGGCGGCATCCGAGCCGAAACCGATGGCGTTCTGGCAGGCAGCGAACGCGGCGTTGAAGGCCGAGCTGGCCTCCAACGACGACGTCCTCGTGTACGGGGAGGACGTGGGACGTGCGGGCGGGATATTCGGTGTCACCCGCACGCTGCAGACAGAGTTTGGGGAGGCCCGAGTCTTCGACACACCAATTGCCGAGAGCGCCATCCTGGGCTCGGCGGTGGGCGCGGCGATCGCCGGCATGCGACCCATTGTGGAAATCATGTGGACCGACTTCCTGCCCGTCGCGCTCGACCAGCTCGTGAACCAAGCCGCGAACGTCCGCTACATTACGCAAGGCCGCTCGGGCGTGCCCATGGTGGTACGAATGCAGCAGGGGGCCACTCCCGGCTCGTGCGCGCAACATTCCCAGAGTCTGGAGGCCCTGTTGTTTCACATTCCCGGTTTGCGGATCGCCATGCCGGCTACGCCACAGGACGCCTACGATCTCCTGCGGGCGGCGGTTGCAGACCCGGACCCCACCATCGTCATCGAGTCCCGCAAGCTGTATCAGGTCAAGGGGCCTGTTACCCTGGATTTCTCGTTGCGCCGTGCCCTCGGCGCGGCACGCCGCCGCGAAGGCGAGGACGTGGCCATTATCACGTGGGGGACGGCGCTGCCGGTGGTGATGGATGCGGCCGAGCTGCTGCACTCCGAGGGAATCGAGGCGGCGGTGCTCGATCTGCGGTGGCTTTCGCCGCTGGACGACGCGGCGATTGAGGCCGCGGTAACGGACAGCGGGGGACGCGTGCTCATCGTTCACGAAGCCAATCGTACCGGCGGAGTGGGGGCGGAGATCGCCGCGCGCATATCCGAACGTCACGGGTCGAAGCTCGCGGCTCCCGTATCTCGGATCGGGGCCAAGGACGTGCGCATGCCCGCCTCGCCGACATTGCAGCAGGCGGTGCTGCCGTCCGTGGAAGAGATTGTAGACGCTGCGAAGGCATTGGTGGAGAAGGGATGACCCTATGACGACGGAAGGCATCGCGAGTTCCGAGGCGGTCGGCGTGTGCGGGATGTTTCACGCCTCCTGGACCGTGGGAAACCTGGAGAGGGCGCTGAAGTTCTATGTCGATCTGCTTGGTCTGGAACTCGTGCACACGCAAGAGCAAGACAACGAATACACGCGCAAGCTGGTTGGAGTACCCGGGGCGAAGTTGCGGGTCGCGATGCTCAAGGTTCCGGGTGCGGCTCCCGGATTGTCGGGCCACCTGATCGAACTGGTGGAGTACGTGGAGCCGAAAGGCGTGAAGCTCGACACGAGGCCTTGCAACGTCGGAGCGGCCCATTTTGCGTTCGCGACGCGCGACGCGAGAGGCATCTTCGCGCGGCTGTCGGCGGCGGGCGTGGTGTTCGTGTCCGAGCCGGTGGCGATTACGGCCGGAATCAATCGGGGCGGCTGGACCTGCTATTTGCGCGATCCGGACGGGTTCACGTTGGAACTGATGCAGCCGCCGGCATGGCGGTTTGAAGAAGCCGGAATGCCGCCCCCGGAGGCAGGAGCGGAATGAGGCGGTTCGAAATCCCGCGCTAAAGGGGATTCAAGCGTCGCTGTCGTTACGCGTTGTCCTTGACCAGGGCGGGATTGACATGCCAGTCCGCAATGTCGTCGAAGGGGTAGAAGGGACGGGGCAGGTGTTTCCAGGGAAATGAGGCGAGATTGGAGCTCGTCGTTCCGGGCGCATCCACGTGAATGATCTGGGCGGCGAACTTCGCGTAGTTCGACCGGAAGGACGCAGGGGATTTCACCACCACGATGTGCGCGTCCCGCGGATCCAATCCGACGGACTTGTACAGCTCCACATCGTATTGATACACGGCCTTCTCCATGATCTGAAGGTGAATCGACCCGATTTGCAGGACGACGGTCCTTCCGCGGTTGAATTCCACACCCTGGTAACCGGGCCCTTTGAACCGGAAGCGCCCGTCGGAAATCAGGCGGACGATGCCGGTTACCTGGACAGGGGACCACAGATCGGTAGACCATGCCCCGACCGACAGGGGGACTTCCGCGCCGACACCTGCCTGAATCGCCTTGTCCACGGCTTTCGGGTCGGTGATGTTGATAAGGACCTGCAGAGGAGTGTCGGAGGCAAGCAGCTTCGCCAGGATTGCCGTACTGTCTCCGGAGGCGCCGGCGCTGGGGGCGTCGGCCCCGTCCGCCAGAATGACGGGAAACTCCGTGGCATTCAGCGCCCGGTCAATCGCAGCGTCCAGCGGGGTGAGGTCTACGACGCACTCGGAACGCTTTCTCCAGAACTGCTCCGCCAGCTTCTCCGCTTCCCGCTCGGCAAGCTCCGACCGACCGTCGGTAACCACAACCACACCGGCGCCCACATCGCTCAGGTCGAGCCACGGCTGCACGTAGAAGACGGATGCGGAGAGGATACCCGGCTGGCGCTCGAGGGATATCGCCTGTTCGATGATTCCGCGGCAGGGACCTTCCGTGGTAAGGGATTTTTCGGCGGGCAGGATCATGGGCAATCGCCGGAGGGCCATGACGGGCTTGATCTGTCCCTTGATTGTGCGGATCAGCAGATCCATGCCCTTTGCGCCCACTTCGTGTAGATCCACATGCGGACAGGTATGGTAGGCCACCAGGGCATCGGCCATGTCGACCATCTTGCGGGTGACGTTGGCGTGGAGATCGAGCGTCGCCACAATTGGCACGTCCGGGCCCACGAGCTTGCGCACCTCCGCCAGGATATGGCCGGACGCATCGTCGTGTTCTTCAGAGACCATCGCCCCGTGCAGCGCGATAAACACGCCGTCAACGGGCAAACTCGCGCGCAGACGGTCGAGCAGTTCGTTCACCAGGGATTCGAAAACCGGCTGCAGAACGTATCCGGAAGAGATGGCGCTGCACGCCAGCAAGGGCACAAAATCGACGTCGTGCCGACGGGCCGCCGCGATGGCCCCCGCCACCTCGACTCGTGCTCCTTCCAGTTGACTTACGAGGTCCGGACCTCGATGGATGTAGCCCGCTTCGAACTGATCCCACGAGCAGGGAATCGTGGTGAAGCTGTGGGATTCTTGCATGATCT
>CAYVOE010000162.1:0-10420 GCA_964452795.1 uncultured Nitrospiraceae bacterium | reverse complement strand
GGACCTGTCCCGTCGGGCGCGACGCCGCATCGCAGCGGCCACCGGCGTGCCGGAATCGAACATCCTCCTGACGGCGACCCACACCCATTCCGCACCCACCGTGGTGGACATCTTCAGCAACTCGAACGACGAGGCCGTGCCGCCGGCGGACCCCGCCTACGTGGCCCTGGCGGAAGACGGCATTGCGGAGTCGGCGGTGAAGGCGCGGTCGACGGCGCGGCCCGCCCGCGTGGGGCTCGCCGTGGCGCATACGGGCCTGTCTCGAGCCAACCGGCACGACCCCGACGAGGGACCCTGCGACCCGGAGATCCCGGTGCTGGCCGTGCGCGAGGCCGAATCCGACCGGTACATCGCGTGCATGCTGGTCCATTGCCTCCATCCCACCGTGCTGCACGAGGACTCGACCCTGGTCAGCGCGGATTTCCCGGGGCGGATCCGTCAGTACCTGCAGGAGCGGGTCCTGGGTCTCGACTGCCCGGTGGTGTACCACACCGGTCCGGCCGGCAACCAGAGCCCGCGCCATTTGGTGACGGAGAACACCTTCGCCGCCGCCTGGGCCCTGGGCGAGCGCATCGGCCGGCGTATCGAAGCCGTCCTGCCCGACATCTCCTACCGCGCACAGGCCCCTATCCACGCGGCTCGGGCCGAGCTCGAGCTTGTCCCCCGCGACCTTCCGTCGGTGGATTCGGCCGCGGCGACGCTGCGGACCGTTCGCGAGCGGCTCGACCGGCTTCGCGCGCAAGGGGCTCCGGCCAAGGAAGTCCGAACCGCCGAGTGCGACTGGTTCGGCGCCGAGGAGACGCTGTTCCTGGCGCAAGCGGCCGCCGCGGGCCGGCTCGACGCCGTGCGGGCGACCTGTCAGCCGGCCGAGATTCAGGCCCTGCGCGTCGGACCCTGGTCCTTCGTCGCGTGGCCCGGCGAGATATTCATCGAATACGGCCTGGAGATTCGAGCGTCCAATCCCGACACCTTCGTCATATCCTTGTGCAACGGCGAGCTCCAGGGCTACATCGTCACGCCGGAGGCCGTGGAAAAGGGTTGTTACGAGGCCGGCAATTCCCTGTTTGACTGCCGAAACGGAGAAGGCCTGGTGGCCGTGAGCCGGCGCCTCCTCGAGCGGTTGCACGCCCTGGCGTCCGACGCCGCAACCGTCCCCTCGCCCTAAAGAGGCGGAACGCGAACGACATCAGGGCGATGGGGGAGAGGCCATGCGTCATTTCCTGGGGATAGATCTCGGCACGACCTATTTCAAGGCGGGCCTGTTCGACGGCGAGGGACGGCTCCGGGGCCTGGGCCGCGTGGCGGTCGAGAAAGAGGAGTCCGACGGCCGCTGCGAACTGCACGTAGCGACTTTCTGGCGCCTGCTGTCGGATGCCGTTCGGGAAGCCCTGGCCTCCGCCGGCGCGACCGGCTCGTCCGTTGCCGCCGTTGGATACTCGTCCCAGGCCAACAGCTTCGTCCTCCTGGACGCCTCGGGCACGGCGCGGACTCCCCTGGTGCTCTGGCCCGACCGGCGCGCGGAAGGCTTGGAGTACCCCTGCAACCCGTGGCGCTCGGCGGACTTCCTCGCCCGCACGGGCGTGGGCGTCGAAAGCCCCGAGTTCGCCGCCCACAAGCTCGTGTGGTTCCAGCGCGAAGAGCCCGGCCTCTGGAAAGAGGCGGTCCTGGTTCAGACCCTGTCCGACTACTTCGTCTTCGGACTCACGGGCCTTCGCCGCGGCGACCGGTCCACGGCGTCGATGCTGGGCCTCTGGGAGCCCGCCGCCGGAAGGTGGTGGGTCGAGGGCCTGCGGACGCTCGAGCTGGATCCGGGCCGGCTGTCCGAGCCGCTGGATCCGGGGACCGTGGCGGGGCCCCTCACGCCCGACGGCGCCGCCCGGGTGGGGTTGCCGGTGGGGATCCCGCTGGTGGTCGGGGGATTGGACCATTACGTGGCCGCCGTGGGGGCGGGCCTGGGAACCACGGCCGACGTCTCGGAATCCACGGGAACCGTCCTCGCCTGCGTGGCCATGACCGACCGTTTCGACCCGCAGCCGGAGGCCTGTGTGGGACCCACCCACCCCCCTGTGCAGTTCTACGAACTGCGCTTCAACGACCGGGGGACGGCCCTCCTCGACCGGTACCGGGCCCGCTTTGCTCCGGACCGGTCGATACCCGAGTTGCTGGAGATGGCCGATACGGCGCCGCCGGGGTGCGACGGCCTGCGGGTCCGGTCCACCATCGCCGGTTGGGATTCGCCGGAAGACGTGTTCGAGAACATCCGGGCGGATCACGGCCCCGGCCATTTCGTCCGTGCCTTGATCGAGGCCAACGTCGCCGCGCTGGCCGGGCTCCTCGACGGCCTCGGCGACGGGCGGCGTGCCGAGCGGATCGTGGCCACCGGAGGCGGCGCCCGCAGCGACGTCTGGCTCCAGATCAAGGCCGACATGCTGGGAATCGAGGTGGTCCGGTCCGCCTGCGAGGAACCGGCCTGCCAGGGCGCCGCGTGGCTTGCCGCCCGGGGTGTGGGGCATGCCTGCGACGCCGGAGCCTGGCAGCGGGTTCGCCGTCGGTTCTGGCCCCGGTCCATGGGAGCGGACATCGGAAATTCCTGATCGGCCGGTCCCGGTCCGAGGGCGACGGTTCCGAAACCGAAATAGCCGGTGCCGTCTGAGCGGCGATCGGCGTTTGCGGTTTGTCCGTCTTGATTCGGGTGCGACGGCTCAGACGGGGACCCGGCCGGCCCGGACCGCGGCGGCGCGATCGAAGATCTCTTCCTTGGTGACTCCGGCGCTTTCGTACAAGGCGAAGATGTTCTCGTCCGGCGTCTCCGGCGGGATGGCGTGGGAAGCGGCGAGGATGTAGCCGCCTCCGTCCGCGGTCATGCCCTCGATGAGCCGTTCCGTCGAGCGGCGGACTTCCGCCGGCGTGCCGAAGGGAAGCAGGTCCTGCGTGTCCACGCCGCCCATGAAGGCGAGGTCCCGTCCGAATTCCCGTTTCAGCTCGAAGGGGTCCATGCCTTCGGCGTTGCACTGGATGGGGTTGAGCACGTCGAGTCCGATCTCGATGAGGTCCGGTATCAAAGGCCGTATGGCGCCGCAGGAATGGAAGGCCATCCAGAGGCCGTGCTCCCGCGCCACGGCAAAGACCTTGGCGAGGTTCGGCTTCACCTGTTCCCGGAAGGCCTCGGGGCTGATGATGGTCGACGACTGACCGCCGGCGTCGTCTCCGGCCCATAACCAGTCCAGGTCGAAGCGCTCGCAGGCTTTTCGAGCGAGAAGCACGGAGAATTCGGCGCAGGCGCTCAACATGGCCCGGGCCAGTTCCGGCTCGAGGAAGAGGTCCATCAATGCCTGCTGCATTCCGCGAAGCCGCCAGTACATCTCGAACACGCAGGGCGACACGTCGCACCCGATGAAATAGGTGTCGCCCTGGGCCGCCACCGGGACCATTCTATCGAGCAGGGCGTCCACCCGATCCTCGGGAAACCGATACGCCCGAACCTGCTCCGGCGGAAGATCGTGGAGGGGCGACCGGGCGATCTGATTGAAGGGCCCGTCCTTGACCCATTCGATGCCCCAGGCGTCGACGTGCCCTTCGCCGTCGTTCTCGTGGACGATTCCCTCCATGGCGTAGTTGTTGTTCACCCAGGTCTGGCGGATGTCGTCGCCCAGGACCGGGCCGACGGCGGCGGCCGGCACCTCGAGCAGGGCGGCCAGGCGCTGCGCCGTGTCGGGATGGAGCCACATATAGATCGGTATGCGGTCGACCGGCTCGCGCCGAAGCGCGGCGTGCACCCGTTGCTTGGACGTCATCATGTCCCGTCTCCCCCGGGTTTTTCCCCGTGACCATTGTACTCCACGGAGGTCCGGCTGTCATGCTTATTCCCGGGGTCGTTCTCGCCGGGGAACGGGAGGGGGGCGATCAGGAGCCGCAACGTCGGGCGTGGGATTCTATCTGTCTGGTAATGAGGGGCTTACGCAATATTCCCCAACCGGGCTCGGGGATATGGGTCAAAACATGCGTCAAATTATGCTTGACTAGTCAAGCTGAAGTTGGCATCATACCCTCCAGAGGGTTTATAGCCGACGGGGAGGACAGGGCGCCGATGGGCCGATACCGCAACCCAAGTCCGCTAAAGCATTTGGGAAAGCCGGTTGCCGGGAGGGATCCTTACAAGGGCCTCACATGAGCCTCCACACGGTGCATGCAATGCTGATGCGCCGAACTGCGTGACTTGCAACACTTGTAACCGTGAAGTTCCCAATAGTTTGGGTTAGGCAGCACCAGGAGGTAGGCGGATGTTGGCGAAGCGCGGCACTCTTGTGCAGTATTGCGCCTTGTTGGGTTTGGTAGTGGCCCTGGCGGGATGTCCATCGGCGCCCCGGCAGGTCGCACTGCTGGTCTCGCCCGAGACGCTCGACTTTGATCTCACGAAGGATTCCCTCACGTTCACCGTTCGAAAGAGCTTTTCCTCACCCCGGCTGCCTGCTTTCACAGCCACGGTCGAGGAAGGGGAGGAATGGATTACCGTGAGCCCCGGCGAGGGGACCAGCACGGGTCCAAACGATCATTTCCGGTTTACGGTGGAGATCGACCGCACCAAGCTCCGCGCCGGTGTCAACGAGGGATCCATCACGATCGCGTCGCCGGGTCCCATCGTGCCTCGTACCGTCACGGAACGCGCGCGGGCGTTGATCGCCGCCGACTACACGGCCGAGCCGGACGACCCCTTCGCCGAGTTCACGGAGGTCCAGTTCACGGATCTCTCCGGCGTAGCGCCCGAGCATGCCTCCGCCATCGATTCCTGGTTGTGGGATTTCGGCGACGGGACCACCAGTACGGAACAGGATCCCGCCCACATTTACGCGAACCCCGGCACCTATGACGTCAGCCTCACGGTGACGGCCAACGGCGTCAGCGACACCGAGACCAAGCCGGTCTTCATTCAGGTTCAGCCGTCCGCGCGTCCGACCGCGGACTTCACCTTCAGCCCGACTTCGGGAATCCTCGCCGGCGACCCCGTGACCTTCACCGACATGTCGGTGGCGGGTACGGCGCCCATTTCTCAGTGGCAGTGGGACTTCGGCGACGGAAACACGAGCAGCGAGCAGAATCCCGTCCATTCTTACACGGACGGCGGGTTCAAGACGGTGACGCTCGTCGTGATCTCGGCCCACGGCGCCAGCGACCCCGTGTCGAAGACCGTGGAGGTGGGCACGACGCGGCCCACGGTCGACTTCACCGCCTCGAACACGAACCCCGTGTTCGGCGATCCCGTCGAGTTCACCAACCTGAGCACCCCCGGCACCGCGCCCATTGACCGATACGTATGGGACTTCGGCGACGGTGTGTTCAGTGAAGAAGTCAACCCCGTACACGTCTATGCGCCCAAGGACGACCAGCGGGTCTTCACCGTGCGCCTGACGGCGTACTCGAGGCACGGCAACTCGACGGCCGAGAAGGTAAATTACATCACGGTTCAGACCTTCGCCCCCACGGCCGACTTCACCGCCAGTCCCCTCGAGGTTTACGCGGAAAATCCGGTCGAGTTTACCGATCTGTCTGAGGACGGGACGGCGGCCATCAAGGAATGGCTGTGGGACTTCGGCGACGGCGGCTCGAGCACGGAGCAGCATCCGACCTACTCGTACGCGAATCCCGGGACGTATGCCGTGTCGCTGACGGTGACCTCGGCCCACGGGTCCGACACCGCGCAGAAGGCGGGCTACATCACGGTCCTGCCGCGGCGTCCGCCCGACGCGGACTTCACCTACTTCCCGGCGAGCCCGTACGAGCTGGACGAAGTGCAGTTTACCGACACCTCGGAGCCCCATTCGTCTCCGATCGAGTCCTGGCTGTGGACCTTCGGCGACGGCGGCTCGAGCACGGAGCAGCATCCCGTCCACGTCTATCAGGCTCCCGGAACCTACACGGTAAGCCTGACCGCCACTTCCTCCGACGGGCCCGACACGGAGCAGAAGACGATTGAAGTGAGGCCCAACGTGGATCCGACGGCCGACTTCACGGCGGAGCCGCTTCGGCCGGTCATGGGCGACGAAGTCCAATTCACTGACACGTCGGATCCGGGCACGGCGCCCCTGTCGGAGTGGCTGTGGGCCTTCGGCGACGGCCAGACCAGCACGGAGCAGCATCCCGTCCACGTCTACAACCGCGCGGGCAAGACCTCCGTTTCGCTGACCGCCACGAGCCGCCACGGCACGCACACGGTTACCAAGCCCAATTACATCTCGGTCCTTCCGCTCATCAATTTCACTGCCGAGCCCACGTCGGCGGCGGTGGGCAAGCCGGTCCGATTCACCGACATGACCGGCGTGGGCGGCGGGTCGCCCGTGGTGCGTTGGTTGTGGGATTTCGGCGACGGCCTGCAGAGCGAGGAGCAGCATCCGGTCCACACCTACGGCCGAGCGGGGAACTTCAACGTGTCCCTTACGGTCGAGTTGGCCGACGGCATCGTCCACACGGTGACGAAGGACGGAACGGCCCATGAGGAGCCGACCGACGGCTACATCACGGCCGAGATCGCGTTGCCCAAGCCCAATTTCGAGGCGTCGAACTGGAACCCGCTCTTCTTCGAGCAGGTCTCCTTCACCGACAGCTCCGATCCCGGTTCCGCGCCCATCATCAAGTGGGAGTGGGATTTCGGAGACGGCAGCCCCGTATCGAACGCGCAACATCCCACGCATGTGTACCAGCCCCAGGCGGCCCAGACCTTCACGGTGACGCTCCGGGTCTGGAACTCTTACATGGACCCGAATGGACCCGGCCAGGAAGTCAGCAAACCCATCATGGTCGGCGAGTCCGAGCCGGTGGCTCAATTCACCCAGGACAAGACGGTGATCACCATCGGCGACACCGTGACCTTCCGGTCCACCTCGTACGTCGAGGGCTCCGGCCGGATCACCGGGCATCGGTGGTTGGTGTGGCCGGACGGCACACCGATGCCGGCTCAGGAGTGGAACCATGGCCGTAGCAACAGTGCCACCTACGTGGCCGGTCCGGACCGGTCCTATCATCAGTACCCGTTCCAGAAAGCGGGACGGTACAATGTGGCGCTGCGTGTGTACTCGGACGTGCTGGTCAATCCCGGCAATCCGGACGATCCGACCAGTTCACCGGATTTCGAGAGCGACTTGCTCGTGAAGTTGAACGCCGTCGAGGTTCGGGAGCGTTCGGCGCTGGACACCTTCGTGCGTACGCCGGGTCAGGATCCGAACTACACGTACCAGCTCCTGAACAAGCAGAGCGGCAACGGACTGACGACCTACACACTGCGGATGGTGTCGCAGGCCTGGAGCGTATACCAGCCCAGCGCGCCGTCGCCCGCCGTGTGGGAGCACGACATGATCGTGATTCAGCCGACGTCGCCGGCGAACAACACGGCTCTGCTGTACCTCGATTCGGGTAAAGAGATGAACCCCGGCGGCACGCCCGTGGTGGAGGTGATGAAGGAGTTCGCGGCGACCACGGGATCCGTCGTGGCCGTCCTCCAGAACGTGCCGAACCAGCCGATCGCCTACCCGCACCTCGGTAACGAGGCGCTCTTCGACGACCGGTTGCTGGCGGCGAGCTTCGACGCCTTCGTCCAGTTCGCCAACACGCCGGTGGGGCCGGAAACGACGCCTTCCATCCCCAACGCGCTGGCCCTGTATCCCATGGTCAAGAGCGCGATTCGGGGCATGGACACCGTTCAGCGGCTACTGGCCGACCCGAGCGAGAGCGGCGTGTTCCCGCCGATCATCGTCAACGGGTTCGTCGTGGCGGGCGGCAGCCCGGACGGCTGGACCCTGGGCTGGGTAACCTGGCTGACGGGAGCCACGGACCCGCGCGTCAAGGGCATCGTGCCTTTCTCGTTCGACGCGCTCAACATCTCGGAGCAGTTCTTCCATCAGTTCGAGACCCGGGGCGATTTCCCGGAGACCTGGATCAGCTACACCGAGCCGTACCCCACGGGCTTCAATTTGACGAACTACCTGATGCCCGATCCGAGCACTCCCCTGCGGTCCGCTCTTTCGGCCAAACACTGGCTGCGGAAGCTCCAGCAGGTCCATCTCCTCATCCTCGAGGATCTGCGAGACGATTCCTTCAGCCCGCCGGTGCTTGACAACGAGGCCGACCATCTGCAGGCGCTCCGCGACTTCCTGGATGTGGACGACAGCCCGTACGAGTTGCTGGACGCGCTGCCGGGCGGCGAGGCGCGGAACCTGGCGCTGACGATGCGGGATGAGCTCGATGTGCTCCTCGAGAACATGCCCGAGGAAAGGCCCCAGGTGCGGCAGGCGGTGATCCATTTCTCGGGTAACACCGGAACGCAGTTCACCAGCAACGGTTTGCTGGACGGCGGGACTTTGGGCGAACTGGGCGCGGCGCTTCTGAGGCTGCACTACCAGAGGCTCAAGTCCAACCCAGGGCCCTGGCTCCAGTACATGATCGACCCGATCTATTACAGCGATCCCTACGCGCTGGCGTACCAGTACTACTCGGAGTTCGGTGAGCGGCTGCGCATGCCCAAGTACATCCTGAACTCGCCCGCCGACAACTTCTCGTCGCCGGACGCGAACGGCGTGTATTACCACTGGGTCAACCATCCGAAGCTGCTTCGCCTTGTGGCCGGCGATTCGGAACTGGAAGAACGCACGCTCGGCGGGTTCGCCGCCCGGATGCTCGAGGTCGTGCCCTGGTACAACCGCGTGGTGGCCGGCGACGTCGTACCGCGCCTCGAGTGGCAGCACCTGTCCGACGAGCTGTTGCATGTGAACGCGGGTCATGCATCGCTCCAAGGCGCCACCTGGAAGCTGTGGACCGCCGAAAGCGAGACCGGAGAGTTCAGCTACGATCCCGTGTTCAACCCCGATGCGCCTGACTGGACGAGCGTTTCGCTCGTGCCGCAGAACGGCACCATCGTCGTCCAGATCGAGCCGACCGTCGACACGTACATCGCCTACTTCGTCGAAGCGACCCTGCCCGACGGCGTTATCGCCACGACGGAGTGCCGCGTCGTTCCGCCCTATCAATCGCCCTTTGAATGAGGCGAGAACGCCGTCGATGTAGTCGCCGTCAGGCGACCTGGTAATCCTGTTCTCGGCCCCCGCCTCCCACCAAGGAGGCGGGGGCCTCTTATGTTTGTATTCGCCCCGTCGTGCCGACGCCGAAATCAAATTCCGCCTTCGCCGAATTTGAAGCCGTAGGAAGCTCGGAATTTCGAAGCCTTCCGGCGGCTGCCCGCCTCTTGCCATGCATTACGCTGCGAGATCCGACAAATCCGTAGGAAATCACCTTGAAAAGGCACTGTCGTGTAGTCAATGTGGTGTGTCGAGCCGAAGGCGGGCGACGGCGGCTTTCGCTTCGCGACGGCGCAAGTATTGTCGAATGAGGGCTTTGGCGGCGGGCTTCGGGCTGGGGAGACTGACACGGACGGTGTGGCACGGGAGTTGCTCTGCTTCCGCTCGGGAGGGACGGCACGACTGCGCCCCGTATGCCCGGCCCGTAGCGTTGGCCCTCACAGGAAAAACTCGGTAGGGAGGTCACGGAAGTGAAAAAAGTCGAGGCCATCATCAAACCGTTCAAGCTTGAAGAAGTGAAGGAATCGTTGGCCAGCGTGGGTGTCCAGGGGCTTACGGTATCGGAAGTGAAAGGCTTTGGACGACAGAAGGGACACAAGGAGCTCTACCGCGGGGCGGAATACGTGGTGGAGTTTCTGCCGAAGGTGAAGCTCGAGATCGTGGTGAGCGACGACAAGCTCGAGCAGGTGATCGAGGCCATCGTCAAGGCCGCGTCCACGGGCCGCATCGGGGACGGCAAGATCTTCGTGTCGCCCATCGAGGAGGCGGTCCGCATCCGAACGGGCGAGTCGGGCGACGTGGCCATCAGTTGACCGCGACCCGTGCAGGTCGGTCCGGCGGCGCAGCGCCGCGCCCGTCGACCGGACCGAGGTAGCGGGGTCTGCCCGGAGACCCCTTTCCTGAACTGGGACGCGGCGGCGAACGCATTTTCGAGAAAGGACGGAAGGAAACATGCACAACGAGTACAACCCAGGGGATGTGGTCAAGCTGGTCAAGGACCAGGGGATCCGATTCATCGATTTTCGATTCATGGACTTCCCGGGCCTGATGCAGCATTTCACCATTCCGGCGTCTCTGCTGGGAGAAGACACCTTCGAGGACGGCCTGGGTTTTGACGGGTCGAGCATTCGGGGATGGCAGCAGATTCACGAGAGCGACATGCTGGTCCTGCCGGATCCGCGCACGGCCACGGTCGATCCCTTCTCGGAGCAGCCCACCCTGATCCTCTATTGCAACATTCTGGATCCCATCACCAAGGAACGCTATTCGCGCTGCCCCCGGTGCATCGCCATGAAGGCGGAGAGCGATCCATACTGCGAGTTCCGCATCGCGTGGGACCCCGTCGAGGGCGCCGACAC
>CAYVOE010000161.1:0-10424 GCA_964452795.1 uncultured Nitrospiraceae bacterium | reverse complement strand
CAACGGGGTCGTGAGGTACCGCCTACCCGTCATTGCGAGGAGCGGACCCCTGTGGCAGTACAGACAAACGGAGAAACAGCCTATGGGTGAACCCATGCCATCGATATGTACCCAGGCATAAGCGACGCGGCAATCTCACGTGAGCCAGCCACCTATGTCCGCGAAATCAGAGTCACACCATAGGTAAAGATTGCCGCGTCGCTCTGCCGGGGCGCCCACAGACGGCACAGGCCAAACCGACATAACCCCTCCTCCCGCATGGGTTTCCACGAAGGGCCGCTCCTCGCAATGACGGGTCTGTGTCATCGCGAGGACCTCGTTGTGCGCAGTCCTCGAAGTCATACGCGCAGAAGCCATCGCACACGAGCCCCGTCCAGCGCAGTCCCCGTGGCCCCATGATGGGTACATCCCACTTGAACCCTCTGCACGCAGGCCTCCGTAGTCCCACCACGCGCGGAACCGCCCCGTCGCTCATCCCTGCCCGCCCCGAGACCGTCACCCCCACTCCCATCCCTCTCCCCCCTCGCCCGCATACCCCGCGCGCTTGCTTCGGTCGGATTGGGAATGCCAAACTGAGGCCGTGTCTGCTTGGGAAAGGGAGGCGTCATGAAAAAACTGTGGCTACTCGTTGCAATCGCCGCGGCCGCCGGAGCGGGGGCTTCCGAGCCGGAGGCGGCGGCCCTCTTCAACGGCATCGACCTCCAGGGGTGGATGCCCCTGACCGGCGAATGGACCGTCGAAGAAAACACCATCGTGGGCCGAGCCCGGGGCGAGCACATGGCCTGGCTCCTGCACACGGCCGAATTCGTCGATCTCGACGTGGAACTCGAATTCCTCACACCCCAGCCGGCCAACGGCGGGCTCCAGTTCCGCGCCCACTGGCTCCCCCGCGAGCCCGTTCCGCCCGGTCTCGCCCTCGACCAGATCGGCCGCGACATGTACGGATTTCAGGCCAACATCGATCCCGCCCGCGCCGGCGCCACGGGCGCCCTCGTCGCCCGACACGGCGACCCGCCCCTCGCCGTGGCCTCCGCCGAGGCCCAAGCGGCCCTGCGCGACCCCGGCGAATGGAACAGCATGCGCGTCCGCGCCGTCGGCCCCGACCTCGAAGTCAGTCTCAACGGCGTCACCGCCTGCCGCGTCCGGAACGACCGCTACACCAAGGGCGCCATCGCCCTCCAGGTCGTCCCCCGCGAAGGCGCGCCCGTCACCGAAGTGCGCTACCGCAACATCCGCGCCCGCGACCTCGGCCGCGGCGACGGCTGGCGGGCCCTCTTCAACGGACAGGACTTCTCCGGCTGGAAGGAATGGGGCGCCGAAAAGTGGACCGTCGAGAACGGCGTCATCGTCGGACGCAGCGGCCCCAAGGCCTCCGAGGGTTACCTCGCCACCGAAGAGACCTTCCAGGACTTCCACGTCCGCGGCAGCTTCAAGATGATGGGCGCCGGCAACTTCGGCCTCTTCTACCACTCCACCATCCAATACAACGAGGACAACTACCCCGTCATCGCCGGCCTGCAAGGCGAGGTGGACCCCACCTACCCGGGCCCCACGGGATGGGTCTACGAAAGCTACCGGCGCGGATGGCTCACTCCCCCCGACACCGCCCGCGCCGCGGCCTACGCCCTGCGCCCGGGAGACTGGAACGAGATCGAGATCCGATGCGTCGGAAACCGGATCCAGACCTGGGTCAACGGCTTCCCCGTCCTCGACCTCACCGACCCGGCCCGGCAGCTCTTTGAAGGGAGTTTCGCCCTCCAGCTCCACACGGGCGGCACCGACGGAATCTCCTGGAAGGACCTCTACGTAAAGGCCCCCTGACACGGATCACAAGACCCACCCGGAATTCCCTCGCGGAGAGGGGATTCCGGGTGGGTGCCTTACCAAGACGTTCGCTACTACACCGAGATAGGATCGTGTCCGTCGGAGCGAACGATGACCTCCGCCTCGACCCCGCGCGACACCAGCTCCGCCGCCAGCCGCTTCGCCACCTCCTGCTCCACCTCGTGCTTGATGCGATCGTCCGACAGCAGCGCCAGCATCATCTTCACTTTCGCCTCCCGCTGGGCCACCTCACGGGCATTCTTGATGTCGATGGTGATCATTTCCTGGGAATTCCTCTCGATCGAAATTAACGCCGTCGTCGGTGGCGCCGCCTCGCTTCACTACTCTTGACTCGACTTCCCCGGCAAACACCCCGAACCCAACCCCGATTCGCGCGGCTTCGGCGGAATGGCGCCCGAATCCATGACAGCCTAAAGCATACCAGACCATAGGCTTGGGTCCAATTTCGCGATACGCGCGCCCCTATATTATGAAAGGTGTTGGATCGCCAGAAAGGATTTTCCATGCTCAATTGGCTTGCCGGGAAACGGCCCCGCCGGCGCCACCAGCCCGTCCCCGCGCGGCGGGCGGATACGTTCTCCTCGTCATCCCCCGAAGACATGCCCCGCGTCTCCGGCACGGGTCTCCACGACTTCATCCCCCTGCCCCAGGACACGCCCTTCCACATGCTCGAGGTCTACCGGTTCCTGCGCGACGCCATCCCCGACATCTCCGACGCCGTCTGGACCTGGAAGCGCCTGTGCCAGACCGGCTACGACATCGAGATCCTCGACCCGTCGTCCGCGCCCGCCAAAGCCCGGGCCGAGCGCCTCCTTCAAGAGCTGGACCGACGCGTCAACTCCGGCGACCGCGGCATGGACGGGCTCCTCGACATCTTCTACACCTCTCTGTTCACCTACGGCGCGGCGGCCCTCGAGATCGTCCTCTCCCCCAGCCGCGAATCCATCCACGACGTCGTCCCCGTCGACGTGTGGACCGTCCGGTTCCGCCGCGAGCAGGACGGGCTCCAGCCCTATCAGGTCCTCCGCGGCGACGCCGTACGCCTCCCCCGGGAACGCTTCATCTACATCGGCCTCGACCGCGACGGCACCAACCCCTACGGCCGCTCCATGCTGCGCTGCATCCCCTTCATCGCCAAAATCCAGCAGCGCCTCCTCGAGGACATGGCCAAGGCCACCCACAACGCCGGATGGACCAAGCTCCACGTGAAGTACTCCCCCGAGCCGCGCGAACGGGGCGAGTCCGCCGAGGCCTACCGCCGCCGCGTCGAGAACGGATTCGACCAGCTCCGCGACCGCCTCTCCCGCCTCGAGGTCGATCAGAACCTGGTCACCTACGACAACGTCGCCATCGACCTGTTGAACGGCGACCAGCGCACGCGGGTCTTCTACGACAACCTCAAGGCCGTCGAAGAACAAGTCATCACCGGCATGCACCTCATGCCCATCCTCCTCGGCCGGAACTACGGCACCACCGAGACTTACGGCACCGCCCAGTTCGAGATCGTCAACCGCCAGGTCGAAGCCGTCAACCGCAGCGTCAAGCGCATCCTCGAACGCCTCTACAACTTCGAGCTCGCCCTCATGTGGGGCAGCGCCCGTGCCCGCGTCCGCATGCGCGGCAACCGCACGGTCGACGTCCTCAAAGAGGCCACCGCCCGGGGACGGGAGATCGACAACGCCCTCAAGCTCGAAGCCGTCGGCCACCTCGACCGCGCCCAGGCGGCCCGCCTCCTCGGCCTCGCCTGACCCCTCCGCGCCGACGCGCGCAACCCTGCTCCACGCTCGCCCCCGTGGGCATGAACCACAGCCGTTCCCTGTCAAGGAGTATCGCCTATGGAACTCGAACCTTTCGTCTTCTCTCGCGAGGGCGTCCTCGTCGCCCGACGGGCCGCCCCGGACAACGCCGACGCCCTGGACGACGTCAACCGCTTCGCCCTGCGGCCCCTGGCGCCGGACGAGGTCGCCGTCTTCACCCTCGACCTCTGCCACAACCGCATCGACCGCCATTTCAGCCGGTTCCCCGACGAGGAGCTCGAGAAGATCAACGACTGCGTGCCCGGACGGCCCCTTATGGAACGCCACGACCTCAAGGGCTCCCTGCCCCGGGGCACCTTCTTCCGCTCCAGGCTCCACCGCGACGGCGACTACCTCAGCGTGCGTCCCGACGTCTACGTCCTGCGCACCCCCGAGAACGCCGGCTTCATCCTCAACATCGAGGGCGGCGTCTACCGCGAGACCTCCATCGGGTTCTCCTTCCGCACCCCCGAGTGCTCCATCTGCGGCAAGGACCTGCGCACCTGCAGCCACGTCCCCGGACGCACCTACGGCGACGCCCTGTGCCACTATGTCATGCGCGGCGTCATCGAGGTCATCGAAGGGTCCGTCGTGCCCGCGGGTTCCCAGGGCACGGGCTTCGTCTCCCAGCACCGGGCCCAGCCGCCCGACCGCGCCCTCGACGCCGCCCGACGCGCCTTCCACCGGCCCATCGAGCTCGCCTCCCGACCCCTGTGGGCCCCGGAATAGACGACGCCATGGCCGAATCGCCGAGCCCCGCTTCCCCGAACTCCGTTCCGCTCACGTAGGAGGAGTATGCCGATGTTCTGGAGTCTCACCTGCGACGACGATGCGCCGGACGACGCCGCGTTCCAGCCCCAGGGCCGATTCGTCCTGCACCGGCACCGCGACGCCGACGGGCCCCACCTCGACCTGCGCCTCGAGCAGGACGACGCCCTGGTGGGCTGGCGCATCGCCGCCGAGTCCCTCGAAACCGGGGCCTGGGCCACCGAAAAACGCCCCCACCCCGTTCACTGGCTCGAGCACGACGGCGACGCCCTCTGCGACGACCGCGGCGTCTACGCCTGCATCGAGTCCGGCGGCGACGTCTGCAGCCTCCTCCTCCGAGGGCAACACGGACTCCGCCGCCTCCGCCTCGCCCGCGAAGGCGCCCTGCCCGCCCGGGCCGCCCGGGACGTCTGCCGGACCCTCGTCGACCTCGGCGCCCGCGCCGACGACGCGCCCCGGCTCCTCCGCGACGGTTTCGCCGCCCGGCAACGGGCCGTCGAACGCCTCTGCGGCCTCGGCCGCGAGCTCGACGGAGCCGCCTTCGACGAACCCCTCTGGCGACGGACCCTCGAGGGCCTGTCCCTCGACGAGATCCACGCCCAACTGCGGGCCTACGAAGTCCGCTTCGATCTCAAGTACCCCCCGGCCCCCGTCTCTCGTCCGGAGCCCCTGCCCGAAGAGGACGACGGCCGCCGAACCCGGAACGTCCTCACCCTGCTCCGGGACGACGGCTGACGGGCCTTCCCCCTCCCCAACGACACGAACGTTCAACCGAAGGAGACCTTTCCATGGCTTTTGGAGATGTGGGCGGCGCGGTGACCGAACTCGTCATCACCTGCAAGACCCCGTCCGACGGTGACATCAACATCGAAGCGGGCGATCCCGTCGCGATTTCCGACCCCTACACGGTGTCGCGCCCAGGCGAAGGCGATCACATCTTCGGCCAGGCCCTCGCGACCGTGAACACGCACGACACCGCCCTGCCCGTCAAGGTGCGCGGCATCTGCATCTTCCGCTACACGGGCTCCGAGCCGACCGTCGACGGCGCCACAGGCGTCGTCCCATCCAGCGAGTCTGGATTCGTGACGGCAAGCTCCGACGGCCGCGGCATCATCGTCAAGTTCGACTCCGCCGCCGATACCGTCCACGTGCTGCTCTAGCCGAACCGATCCGTCAACCGAACAGGAGATCCCTCCATGCCCCAACCCACGGAGCTCATGAAGGAACGCATGGCCTTTCTGGCTCAGGACCCCGACAAGCTCCGCCAGGTCCGCGGCCGCGCCCTCTACGAGACCCTCGACGCCCTCGGCCTGTCCCACAGCCACTACTTCCGCGCCCTCGGCACCAACCTCCAGGACTATTGCGCCCAGGAGTTCGGCATCGACGTCGGCCGCATCACCGTGGACCGCTTCTTCCAGTCCGATCCCAACGCCAAGTGGCTCTTTCCCGACGTCGTCCGCGAAGCCGTCCTCACGGGCCTGCGCCGCAAGCCCGTCTACCCGAACCTCATCGTCCGCGACGAGACCGTCGCCGGCACCGCCTACGACGTTCCCTACGTGGTCGAAAAGGACGAGGAGGAAGAGCTGCGGAGCGTCGCCGAAGGCGCCGCCATCCCCGAGTCCCAGATCACCTACGGCGACCGCATCGTCCGCCTCGACAAGAAAGGCCGCGGCGTCGTGGCGTCCTACGAGGTCGTCCGCCGCATGTCCGTCGACATGCTCCGGGTCCATCTCCAGCGCATCGGCGAGCGCCTCGGCCGCCATCTCGACGGCCGCCTCGCCCACGTCCTGGTCTACGGCGACTCCTCCGGTCCCGGCACCGCCGCCGAGGTCCTCGACACCGCCGCCCCCGGCGTCTGGAGCTACGAGGACATCGTGGGCGCCTTCATGCGCCTCACCCTCGACCACTACTTCAACCCCACCCACATGCTCGCCAACGGAGACCTCTGCAAGCGGATCCTCGCCCTGCCCGAGTTCAAGGACGGCGCCCTCTTCGACTTCGCCAAGTCCGGCAACCTCCCCACGCCCCTCGGCGTGCGCCTGGTGCCTCTCGCCGACCAGCCGGCCCACTGCCTCACCGTCCTCGACGCCGGCTACGCCGTCCAGAAGCTCACCGAGCAGGACCTCCTCGTCGAGAGCGACAAGCTGATCCACCAGCAATGGGACCGCACCTACCTCACCGTGGTCACCGATTTCGCCGTGCTCTACGACAAGGCCCGCGTGGTCGTCCGAAGCGACGCGTCCTAGCCCCCGCCGGGGCGGAAGGTCCCGCGCCTTCCGCCCCGGCCCCACCGACGTCCCCAGGAGACTGTTCCATGGCCTTTACCACCGAAGCCGAAGTGCGCCTCCTCTTCTCCTTCAACGAGGACGAGGTCCCCGCCCCCCTCGTCGCCCGGTGCATCGACGCCGCCCACGACGAGATCCGCCGCCTCCTCGATCCCCGACACGACGACGGCGTCCCGCCCGGACCCCTCATCCTCGGCGAGACCCTCCTGGCCGGCGCCGCCGTCTGCCGCGCCCTGGCCGCCGGCGAGGCCCAGGACCAGAAACGCCTCACCCTCGGCCCCGCCCGCATCCACGAAGGCGCCCGGTTCCGATCGCTGACCGAAGTGGCCGAGACCTCCGTCGAACGGGCCTGGTTCTACCTCGAGCCCTACCTCCTCGACCGGCCGGCCCTCCGCCCCGTCCAGGCCACCGACACCCGGCCCGTCCTCGGCGCACCCTGACGGGCTCCCAAACCTCCGTCACCGCCTAACGTTTCAGCCCGACAAGGACTTCTCTATGGCCATCCTCCTGGCAGACATCTCCTTCGACCCGGCGCGGACCGCCGTCCGCGAACGCATCGAGGAAGTGGGCGGGCGCGACGCGCGCCGCATCGAGATCACGGGCCTCGTGGACGGTCCCTCCGTCGCCGACGTCGAAGCCCGCCTCGACGCCGTCGTCGCCGCCGCCTCCGTCGCCCCGAGCACACCCCTTTCGCTGCGCCCCGGCCGCCGGCTCTGGGTGCGCCGCGTGGCCTTCCGCCGCGAAGTCCGACCCGACAAGAAGGTCGGCTCCTTCGAGCTCACCCTCGAAGCCCCCGACCCCTTCGAAGAATCGGAGTCGGAACGGGAAGCCGCCTGGCCCCTCGCCGCCTCGGGCGACAGCCTCGTCCTCGAGACCGCGGGCAACGCCGTCGCCCGGCCCGTCATCGTCTTCACTCCAGAGACGGCCCGGCTCAATCCCTCCTTCACAGACGGCGTCCGCACCCTGACCTATCCCGGCGCAGTCCAGCCCGGTCAGGTCCTCACCTTCGACGGACCCGCCGGAAAGGCCCTCCTCGACGGCACGGACGTCACGTCCTTCACCCAGGGACTCTTCCCCCGCATCGTCCCCGGCGCTTCCACCCTCCACTACTTCGACGACGGCGCCGGGTCGCCCGTCGGCACGGCGGCGGTGCGCTTTCGCGACAGGTGGTCGTGATGGATTACCGCGTCGAGATCTTCGATCGGAGCGGACGGCGCGTCGTCTCCTGCGACTCCATCCCCCTCCTCGAGGCCGTCCGCACCGCCGCCGACGGACACGCCCGCGTCCGCGGCTTCCTCCCCGAAATCGTCCCCGGCCTCGAGCGGGGCGGCACCGTCCGCGTCGAGATCGACGGCCGCCGCTTCTGCCGGGTCCCCCTCACCCGCGTCGAACCCCAGGCCGGCGACGCCCGAAAGCTCGTCCTCGACCGCTACGTGACCTTCCACGAAGTCACCGTCTTCGAGGGGCAAAGCGATCCGGCCGCCTACAATCCGCCCGTGGCCGGCGCATTCCGCCATCGCCCCGTCGACCGCATCGTCCGGGACCTCGTCAACCGCGCCCCCGGCCCCATCCACTACACCATCCATCACCAGTCCCATCCCGACGGCGCGCGCCGGGAGCACGCCAAGTTTCAGGCCCGGCGCGCGCCCGAAAACGAGCTCGAGCTCGGCGGTATCCACGCCGGCCAATGGGTCGGCTTCCCCCGCCTCGACGCCACCGGCGCCTTCGCCCGCGACGGCGCCACCGTGGCCGGGCTCGTCGTCGACGGCGTTCCCTGGCCCGACCTGCGCCTCCTCATGATCGATCCCGGCGCCCACACCCCCCACGCCGACGCCGCCCGCGAAGCCCTCCAGGGCCTCATCGACGCCTACGGCATCGATTCCGTCGAGCTCAATCCCCACCGCGACGGCTCCGGCGCCTACGACGGCCGCGTCGACGACGAAGGACGCTACCTCGGCTTCCTCTACGGCGGCGGCGAATGTTTCAACGCGGCCCTCGTCGAGCTCGGCCACGCCGCCGTCTCCCTCCTCGACGACGGGAAACGCCTGGACCCGTCTTTCGAGCTCAAGGATTACTATTCCTACGCGGAACGGTGCCGAGACTCCGTCGAATCCACCCAGGCCGCCCTGCTTTCCTGGGACTTCGAAGGGAATCTCCTCGAGGGCGTCGCCGCCCTGGCCTATGCCGCCGACTGCGTGTGGTCCGTCGACGACGACGGCGCCCTTCATTTTCGCGCTCCCCAGGCCCCGGACCGCGTCCTCTTTCACGACCCCCTCGAGCTGTCCGCCGCCTTCGGCTCCGACCTCTCCACCCTCGTCAACGAGCTCACCCTCGGAGGGAACCCCGCAGCCCACGGCCTCCCCCGCACCCACCGCCGCGACGACAGCGTCCTCGCCTACGGCCTCCGCTCCCGCCGCCTCGACTGCTTCTCCCGCTCCCGCCCGGAAGACGCCGACCGACTCGCCCTCGGCATCCTCGCCGACCTCGCCTACCCCGAACCCGTCGGCCGCATCACCTTCCACCGCGGCGACGGCGCCGCACGTCCCGGCGACATCCTCGAGCTCCGCGACGGCCCCTTCGAAGCCCTCGACCCGCCCCCGTCCCGAGCCTCGGAACCGTACGCCGGTCGCCGCGTCGCCCGCGTCAAGGCCGTAACCCACCGGTTCTCCGGACGGGCCGTCGCCACCTCGCTCGACCTCACCTCCCCCCGACGCGCCGCGGCCGATCCCCTCGCCTTCCTCGTCCGAAGCCAGCGGTCCGCGACCTCGCTCTACCAGCTCCGCCTCGACGACCCCGCCGTAGGCCTCGACGCCGGCTACCACCTCGACTGACCCGAAACCCCACAGAGGAAAAACGCATGGCTATCAAAGGACTCGCCTACGTCAAGACGACCTGGGCCTTCCAGGAGCGGCCCCTGTCGTCCGCCAAGCTCAACGACTGGGACGACCGCATCGAATCCGCCTTCGAACTGGTCCACCTCCTCCTCAGCCAGGCCTGGGGAGGCAACGACGGCGTCCTGCCCGGCGCCATCGACGGCGACCTGCGCGTCGAGGCCCTCCCCGTCCCCGGCCTCGCCGTCGAAGTCCGCCCCGGCTGCGCCTTCATCTCAAACACAGGGTTCCGCCTCGCCGAGACCGCCCAGACGCCCGAGATCGAGCCGCCCCAGGCCCAGCCCCGCATCGATCTCGTCCAGGCCCGCCTGCGCACCGGAGACATCGGCGTGAAAACCGGCTCCGAATCCGCCAACCCCTCTCCCCCCGGACCCGACGTCGACTGCCTCCCCCTCGCCCGGCTCCATCTCCGGCCCGGCATGGCCTCCATCAAGAACGTCGACGACGGCGTAAACGGATACATCACCGATGTCCGCCCCATCCTCTCTTGACGGCCGCAACGACGTGCGCCTCCTCGTCACCGTCGACGGGGAGCCCCGGTCCCACTTCCGCCTCCGCGAATTCGAGAATCCCGACGGCCTCGCCATGATCCACGTCACCACCCTCGAATCCCTCGAGCGGGTCCGCCACGATCTGTGCCTCCAGGCCGGCGAGGAAGTCTGGATCATCGTCACCGACGCCGTCCGCACCCGGGAAGACCTCGAACGCCTCGCGGAACGCCTGGGCTGGGCCGACGAAGGCGGCGCCGTGTCCCGCCAGTCCCGCCACCTCGCCGAGTTCGGCGGCATCGCCGTCGACATCGTCGCCGTCGTCGCCCGCACGGGACGCCGCATCCCCCA
>CAYVOE010000160.1:0-10525 GCA_964452795.1 uncultured Nitrospiraceae bacterium | reverse complement strand
CGGCGCTCATGCCCAAGAGGTTCTTCATGAGCGCGTAGGCCTCGCAGATGAGCTGCATGTCGCCGTATTCGATGCCGTTGTGGACCATCTTGACGTAGTGGCCGGCGCCGTCGCGTCCCACCCAGTCGCAGCAGGGCGAGCCGTCGGCCACCTTGGCCGCGATGGCCTGGAAGATGGGCTTGACATGGGGCCAGGCCTCTTCCGAGCCGCCGGGCATGATGGACGGCCCCTTGAGGGCGCCTTCTTCGCCGCCCGACACGCCCGTGCCGATGTAGAGCAGGCCCTTGCTCTCGACGTATTCGGTGCGGCGGCGCGTGTCGAGGAACCAGCTGTTGCCGCCGTCGATGATGATGTCGCCCGCCTCGAGATGGGGCAGGAGCAGTTCGATGAAGTCGTCCACGGGCTTGCCCGCCTTGACCATCAGCATGACCTTCCGGGGCCGCTTGAGGCTCGCCACGAAGTCTTCGATGCTGTGGTAGCCGGCGATGGTCTTGCCCTTGGCGCCGCCCGCGATGAAGTCGTCCACTTTAGACAGCGTGCGGTTGTAGACGCCCACGCTGTACCCGCGGCTGGCCATGTTCAGCACCAGGTTCTCGCCCATCACGGCCAGTCCGATGAGGCCGATGTCATGCTTCGCTTCGGTCATTTTCCATTCCCCTTCCTGCGTTCGATAGCCGCAGGGACCGCGGAGAGACGGCGATACCTGCGGTCCAATCCGCTTCATTCTCCATGGCCTCTGCACCCTTTTGGATTCGGAGCTTCTTCATTTCCGGTGGGCTTGAAGAGTGTACTCCGGTAGTTTCTTTTCCGCAAAAATCGGCTTGAATCGGGCAAACCGCTGGCGGCCGTTGACGAGGGGCACGCTGGGCCAGTCCTCGCCTACGAGGGGTTGTGCGTAGCGTACGAAGTCGTCGGTGACGTCGATCCGGTTGGGCGCGAGCCAGGCCTCGGGGAAGCTGCGTTCCGAGTTCGCCACCTGCTCGAGCGGCACCTTGTCGTAGTCCACGCTGTAAATGACCCCCGGCCGGCGCAGGATGGTGGCCATGTATCCGCTGCGGCCTTCCTGGGCCAGGATCGCGGCCTTCTGCCCCACCTTGTAGGCCTCGTCGAGGTCGACGATGGATGCCCGGACGATGGAGTGGCGCTGGTCGGTGCCCAGGACCTGTCCGCGGGCCGCTCCCCGTACGGGCAGCCCCCTTTCGTTGAGCATGTTCACCACCCGCTGGGCCACGGTCGATTTCGACGCGCCGAACATGACGTGGCCGAAGCTGTCGCGGATTTCGCCCACGTCGCCGAGGTCGAACCCTTCGCTGACCACCACGATGCAGCGGCCGTCGCGCCGGAGCTGATCCGCCACGTTGTCGCACATCTCTTCCGCCGACACCTTCGCCTCGGCCATGTAGATCTGGAGGGGCATCTCTCGCCGGGGATCGGCCAGACGCGCCGCCGCCGGGATGTAGCCGATCTTTCGTCCCATGGCCTGGAGCACCAGGACCGGGTCGGCCGGGCAGGAGCCGCCGTTTTCTTCGTTGGCGTTCTGGACGATGTTCATCCAGTACCGGGCGACGCTGCCGTAGCCCGGCGTGTGGTCGATGAGCTTGAATTCGGTGTCGCCCACGTCGTTGTCGATGGTCTTGGGCACGCCCACGGCCACGAGGTCGAGGCCCTGTTCGTGGGCCAGTTGGGCCACCTTGTGGGCCGTGTCCATCGAGTCGTTGCCGCCGTTGTAGAGGAAGTAGCCGACGTTGTGGGCCTTCATCACATCGACGACGCGCTGGAAGTCCTCCGGCTGATCCGACTTCAATTTATACCGGCAGGTGCCGATGGACCCCGCCGACGGCGTATAGCGCAGGAGGGCGATCTCGTCGTCGTCCTGGGCCGACAGGTCCAGCAGCTCTTCCTTTAATACGCCTTCGATCCCGTGCCATGCGGCATAGATCGTCCCGAAGGTCTCGGGGAAGAGCTTGCAGGTCTCGACGATGCCTCGGAGCGAACTGTTGATGACCGGTGTGGGCCCGCCCGACTGCGCCACGATTACGTTCTTCGTCATCTTCTGTACGTGTCCCCCGTTAGACGGTATCCGCGTCAACCAACGGCCATGGGTGCGAGCGCCATTCTACCCCCGAGACCCGGCCGTCGCCAATTCGGGGCCGTTGTGGGACGGTGCGTCGTGTCCCCGGGACGTCCGAATCCAAGAGGATACGGGGGCTGAGAAAGGGGTTCGAGGAGAGAACTAATCCGGGGGTAGCCGGGGATCGCCTGCACGCTGTGCGAATCGACGGGCGTGCAGACGAGGGAAATCGGCGAGGACTTCTCCGATTCCCGGCTACACCTGCGATTCCGCCATCTGACTGAGGAACTCCGGCGTCAAGGGCCGGGGCTGGGGATTGTTCTCCTTCAACCGATACAACACCTCGCCCGCCCGCGGCACCAGCAGGCGTCCTTCGCTTTCCTTGTTGCGCCAGTCTTCGGGGTCGATCGTGCGCCAGTCGCGGTAGCCGAGGTTGATCTCGCGGCACACCTCTTCGGGGATGGACGTGGCGAGGGTCACCTGGACCCGGCACTTCTCGACGCCGTCTTCGTAGGTGCCGATGCCGCGGACGTGGGTGGAATGGGCCAGCACGCCGCCGGGCACGTGGCGGAACTTGTGCATCTGGGCGAGGAAATAGTCGCGTGTGTGGTAGCCGATGGACCGGATGAGGTGCCCGTGGGTGACGCTGATCTCCTTGATGTGCGGTCCGTAGATGATCAGCTCGCCGCCGTCGGCCACCACGGGTTCGAGCTTGTACATGCACTTGCCCGCCACCCAGATCTCGTCGTACATCTCGGGCGCCATGGCCAGCACGCTCGCGTACGGCCGGTCCTTGTAGACGATGTGGATCCGCGACGACAGGTTCGCGGCCGCCTCCCAGGCCTCTTCCGGCGAGCCGGCGAAAAGGGCCTTGCATTCCTTTCCGACGACGGTGAGGCAGAGGGCGAGCTTCGGCATGTCGACCATGGAGGCCGCGAGATCCACGACGCGGCGCACGGGCGTGCGGGCCGTGCCGTTGATCACGGGGTTGGTGATCAGGGCGCCGAGCCAGTGGAAGACGTCGATGATCTCGGGGCCCGAGATGCCTGGGAAGAAGTATTTGTTGCCGCCGCTGAAGCCCACCACCTCGTGGGGGAACACGGGCCCCACGACGCAGACGAGGTCGTAGTCGAAGATGCGCTTGTTGATCCGCACCTCGAAAGGTTCGCGCATCAACCCTCCGGAGATTTCCTCGATCTGTTCCGTCGATACGGTTCCCACGGTGCGCAGGACGTCGGCGTCTTTCCACGCGTGGTTGAAGATGTCCACGTCCCCATACCGGGTGCGCCGCTCTTCGGCGGTGATCCCGAGGAACCGGTGGATCGTCTCCTCGCTCAGGGGCGGATGGGTGCCCAGGGCGATGAGGAAGTCCATCTTCGCCACGCGTTGGTGGAGGGCCGTGTGCAGCACGCGGAACATCTCGGGCATGGGCATGCTGCGGGTGGTGTCGGGGATGACGAAGATCACCCGCCGCCCGTCGACCGGCTGCGAGGCGAAGGCCTCCCGGACGACCTCGAGAAGATCCTGCTCGGAAAGGACGCCGCCCTCGTTCACGCGTTGAATAACCATGGTCTATTCATCCTTGCACGTGAAGCCCAGCCCGGCGAGCCGCTGATGGACTTCATGGTTCGGCGGCCAGATGCGCGCGGTGAAGTTGAGGAACTCGCGCCGCTGCGGGTAATCCCGTCGGAGCCGGTCGAAGAAGGCCGGCCGGTCCTCGAGCGGCACGTTGTACAGGCCCCGGAGGGCCTCGTCGTCTTTTCGGACATCATACACCGCGAAGACGGCCTGACTCACGGCCTCCTGCACGGACTCGAGGGAACCGTCGACGGTGATCACGGGGTTCTCGACGACCGGCAGCGAGGGAGACGGGTCCCAGGCGGGCTCGATGCCCAGGAAGCGGCAGGCGGCTTCATACACCATGCGCGTGCCGTTGATCTTGCTGTCGAAGGAGTAGCCCGCGATGTGGGGCGTGCCGAGGAAGACCCGTTCCAGGAGCTCCGTGTCGATGGCGGGCTCTCCTTCCCACACGTCGAGGGCGGCGGCGCGGACGTGGCCGTCGTCGAGGATGCGGGCGAGGGCGGCGTTGTCGACCACCGGTCCCCGGGAAGTATTGATGACGATGGCGCCCCGCTTCAGGAAATGGAGAAAGGCGTCGTCGGCCAGGTGGAACGTGGGATGGGGATCCTCCTTTACCAGCGGCACGTGAAACGTCACGATGTCACAATCGTAGATCTCTTCCAGGGGGCGGTACCGCGGGTCCTCGCTCTGTTCGGCGAGGGGCGGGTCGTTGAGCACGCAATCCATGCCCAGGGCCGAGGCCCGCTGCACCACGCGACGGCCCACGTTGCCCACCCCCACGACGCCCAGCTTCATCCCCGTCAGATCGAACTCGAAGTGATGGGCCAGCCGGAGCAGGGTCGACGTGACGTAGTCGGCCACGCTGCCCGCGTTGCATCCGGGCGCGCTGGCCCATGCGATGCCCCGACTGTCGAGGTAGGCCTTGTTCAGGTGGTCTTCGCCGGCGGTGGCGGTGGCCACGAACCGGACCGCGGACCCGTCGAGCAGGCTGTGATTGACCCGGGTGACGGACCGCACCAGCAGGAGTTCCGCGTCCCGCACCGCGTCGGGGGTCAGGGTGCGACCCGGCAAAGTGACCACCTCGCCCAGCGAGGAAAAGGCCTCGCGCACGTAGGGGATGTTCTCGTCGGCGACTATTTTCACGGCAATACCTTTCCGGACAAGCAATTTCGCGGCGCCGCGGCTCGGAAGCCCGGTCCCGTCGCGGCCGATGGGTTAAGCATTCGTCGTCGTGCTTTCGTCGAACCGGATGCGGTTCCCGAAAGGGTCGGTCACTTCCATGCATCTCGACCCGTAGAACGTGGACTCGACGCCCGGCCGCAGGTACCCGTAGCCTTTGGCGGTGATCTCCGCATGGAAGGCCTCGAGCCCGGTCATGCGCACGAACACGGTGGTGCCGGGGCAACAATCGCCGTGGTGCTCGGTCAGGTGCAGGACGCAGCCGCTCCGCGACACCTGCATGTAAACCGGCGCGGCGTCGTCGAAGCGGTGGCACCAGTCCATCCGGAAGCCCAGGAAGTCGAGGTAGAACTCCCGGGCCCTGGCCACGTCGAAGATCCGCAGCAGCGGAATGGTCTGGTACATTTCCACGGGGTGGATATCCTTTGCGTCCCGTTCCGAGGAGTGCGGGTCGTCCGCCCGCGTCCGCGGCGAGCGCCGATGCGGCTACCCCGGCAAGACCGATCACGCGTGTGTTGCGGCTCCCTTTTTCCAGGGCGGCGTGTCGGGGAGGTAGGTCTCGAACTCCCGGATGAGGGCCGCCTCGTAGTCCCCGGCGAAGGTGCCGTCGAGGAAGCGGTCAAGCCCTTCGCGGTAGAAGCGCTCCCAGGAGGCGTCCTCGTCGCCCGGGTTGATGGGGAAGAAGAGGGCCCCGTTTGCCCGGGCGGCCTTGAGGTCGCCGTAGGCGTCGCCGATCATGAGCATGCACGACTTCTGGTACCGGTCCTGGTCGGAGCAGTATTGGATGTGCTCGGACTTGGTGCCGCACTCCTGGCCGGCGATGGCGAACAGGTAGGCGTCGAGCTGCTGCTCCTGCCACTCCCGGACCAGGGCCTCCGTCGGCGTCTGAGAGCACACCATGATATCGGCGTGCTCCTTCGCCTTGTCGAGGGATTCGCGGACGTACGGGAAGGGGGGGAGGCCGCCCTTCACCACGTCGGCGATGGTATCGTTGACCGCCCGGCTCCATTCCAGGGTCTTCTGCATGTCCGCTTCGTCGGGATGGGCCTCGCAATAGGCCTCAAGGGCCGGGTTGCCCAACCGGGTCTCGTTCTCGATCCAGCGGCGCAGATTGGGCACTTCCGGAGGCTCGTAGCCCCGTCGGCGGACCTTGTCCCAGTCGGCGAGCAGGTCGAAGGTCATGATGAGGGCCGGGAACCGGTTGAGTCCCCGCCATTTCGAGTAGAGGTTGACGAATTCCGCCGCGGCGCGGGCGTATTTCGAGACCGCCTGGAGGCCCCAATGCTTGATGATGTTGGGGATGAAGCACTCCTTGTGCTTGACTTCCATGGTGTCGAAGGCGCAGCCGTCCGAGTCGATGGAGATCAGAAACGACTTGGTGGGCCTGTGCGTCTTGAGCCGCGTTACGGGATCGGTGTGAATGCTCATGGCAGGGATCCTGTCCTTCTATACGCCGGAATAGGCCGAGAACCCACCGTCGACGGGCACCACGACGCCGGTGACGAAGCGGGCCGCGTCCGACGCCAGCCACACGGTGACGCCGACGAGGTCTTCGGGGTCTCCGAATCCGCGCATCGGCGTATGGTCGAGAATGGTCCGCCCCCGGTCCGTGAGTTCGCCCGTATCCTTGTCGGTGAGGAGGTATCGGTTCTGCTCGGTGAGGAAGAAACCCGGCGCGATGGCGTTGACGCGCAACCGGGGGCTGTATTCCTGGGCCAGATGCACGGCCAGCCACTGGGTGAAGTTGCTGACGGCGGCCTTGGCGGCGCTGTATCCGGGGATGCGGGTCAGAGGCCGGATGGCGTTGAGGGACGAAATGTTGATGATGCTTCCGCCGTCGGGGTTGTCCTTCATCATCTTTCCGAAAATCTGGCAGGGGATGATGGTGCCGCCGACGACGTTGAGGTCCATGACCCGCCGGATGGCGTCCGCGGGCAAGTCGAAGAAGGGAAGGTCGGGGGCGGTGGTGGCCTCTTTCATATTTCCGCCGACGGCATTAACCAGTATGTCGATGTGGCGGAGGTCGCCGAGGATGCGCGCGCAGCAGCCTTCGATGCTGTCGATTTCGAAGCAGTTCAACTCGTAGGGGTGGGCTTCGCCACCGGCTTGAACGATCGCTTCCGCCTTCTCCCGCGCCATCTCGGGCCGCACGTCGGCGATGGCGACGCAGGCGCCCTGGCGGGCGAGGCCGCGGGCGATGGCTCCGCCCAGCACGCCGCCTCCCCCGGTAACGACCGCGGTCTTGCCCCGGAGATTGAACACGTTGACCCTCCCGATTCGCCACCGCCGCCGGGCGGTGCGGCACACCTATCCCGTCATCGGCCCGCCTCTTGCACCGCGAAACGCGCAGGGGGCTCGGGTCGCCCACACCCGCGGCCGTGCGTCGAGGGGCCCCAAAAGGGGAATGTAGCACAGCATCGGGATCGGTTCAAGGACCCGCGGTGGGCGGAACGCTTCAATCGATGCGCCCTGAATTCGTGCGGAATCGGCGGGCCTGAAAGCGAAAGGGCCGCGCCCTCAGGAAAGGCGCGGCCCCGGGAAATAGTCGGACGGCGTTACGGCGTCACGGTCATCCGTGTCTGCACCGTAGCGAAGGGGTACGTCGGGAGGAACCCGCCGGAATCGAAGGTCAGGCTCAGGGGAAGCGTGTAGATCCCGGGCGCCTGGGCGCGGTCGGCCGTCAGCGTGACAACCTGGGCGTCGAGGCCCGAACCGAGCCAGCCCTCGTCCACGTCGGCGGACAGCCAGTCGGCTCCGGGCAGTTCCAACTGCCAATTGAGGCGAATTATGGGGTTGTCCGGAGGATAGGCCCCGCCGATGTTCCGAATGACGAAGGTGCGGGTGTTGTCGGCGGTCCCGAAGTCGACGAAGAGCGGTTCCACGGACGGCGTCGGGAAGGCCGGGGCCTGCCGGGGCTCGCCGTCCACCCGGATGTAGTCCGGATGGATGAAGTACTTGGGATCGGCGTCCACCGCGTAGACGGTGTTGTCCACGGCAAGGGTGACGCCGAAGTCGTCTGCGACCGGATTCGAGAACTCGAGCTCCAGCAGGTCGCCGAAGGCGCCGTAGGGGAGGGCTTCGGCGCCCGCGGGGGCCACCATGCGGATCCGGCCGTCGGGGAGGAGGGTGGGGCCTTCCCAGTGGCCGATGATGCCGCCGGCATCGTTCGGCACCCGGCTCACCGCGAACATTTCCGTGCTGCCGACGTCGAAGACGAACTCGCGAATGTTCCGGGGCAGGTAATCGGCGCGGATGTAGACCCGGGCGCTCCGGGACAGGCCGACCCCTTCGATGCCCTCGGTGTGCATCGAGATCTGGCCCATGCGCACGTCTCCGACGATGCCGGAGAAGTCCAGCGACTGCACGAAAGAGCCCTGCGCCGGCGGGATGCCGTCGTTTTCCGCCTCGTCGTAGTCGCCCGAGACCCGGACCGAGATGCTGTCGTCTTCCCGGAGGGTGGTGTAGCTGAGCACCACCTGCGCGTGGAGATCGCCGGCGAGCCGCGCGGCCTGCTCCTCCAGGGCGGCGGTGTTGGGGTTGTCGGCGCCGCTCCGGACGGTGGGGTAGTAGTGACCGCCGGTCTGGAGGGCCAGCCGGGCCAGGGGCTCCTGATCCACCTCGGCGCCCCATCCGATGGGGAAGATCTGCATGCGGTTGTCGGAGAACGTCCGGATCTCTTCGTCGAGGTTTCCGGGCGGCGTGGTCATTCGGCCGTCGGTGATGACCACGACGGCGCGGATGTCGGCGTTGTCGAAGTCGAGGTACGGCGCGTCGGCCTCCATGAGGCGGCTCATGGCGTCGCCCAGGGCCGGAAGGAGTTCCGTGGCGCCGTAGTCGTCCAGTCGGAATCCGTCGATGGCGGCGTGCAGAGTTGCCCGGTCCCGGGTGAAGTCGGCCAGGACGCGCGTCGGCTGCCGCCGGTCGTGGAATTCCATGAGCGAGACGCGCCAATGGGCGGGCAAAGCATCCACGAAGTTTTTGACGACGCGGGCGTAGGTGTCGTGAAGCGACTCCGCATCGCCCCCCGTGCGCGAGGCGGCGGCCGCGTGCATGCTGCCGCTGTAGTCGAGGAGGACGACGAGGTTCGCCCGGAGCTTGTCGGGCCCCGTCACGAACTGATTCGTCTCGGTCGGTTCCAGCGGAATGCTCTTCTCCGAGATGCTGAACACGTTGGCGAGCGCTGCGGGCGTCGCCACGATGGCCTGGTCGTGCACATCGCGCATGATGAACACAAACCGGACCATCGACGGCACGCGCAGCCGCGCCAGGGGGCCTTCAAAGGCCAGCGGGATTGGCTGGGCCGTGATGGCGATGGGATCGGACGAGAGGTGCGCCCAGCGACCCTTGCCTCGGGCCCGCAGCGTGGTGGTGCCGCCCGTCGGCGGGAGGTTCTCTCTCGACACGGCGATGTTGAAGAGGCGCCAGTCCTTGATGGGGCCCGAGGTGCCGTAGCTCTCGCCCGCCGCCGGACCGAAGAGGAGCCAGCCGCTCTCGGTCTCCTCGACGAGCTCGAATTCCAGCAGCGTCCCGGGGTCGCCGGTATTGGCCACGTGGAATTCGGCGGTGCTCGAATCGATGCCGAGGCTGATGCTGCTCACGTCCACGGAGATGGCCGCGGTGGGCTCGACCTGCATGGTCACGAGGACCCGGGCCGTGCCGCCGTTCGACAGGATCGTCAGGGGCTGCCGGTAGCCCGAGGTGTCGAGCCCTTCGCGGTTCACCGTTACCGTCACCGTGTTGATGCCCTTGGTGACGCTGCCCTGAGTGGGCGAGGCGGAGAACCAGGGCTCGAACTGGGAGGTATCGAAACTCCAGTCCAGCGTACCGGTTCCCGCGTTGCGAATGATGAAGCTGGCCGTCGTGTTGGTGGCGCCCAACTCGAGCTGCCCGTCGTAGACCGTCGGGTCGTCGCTCGGCGTATTCGGTTGCGGCTGTCCCTGGGGCATCTGCACCGCGATCTTCGGCTGGGGCGGCACGGCCATGCTTACGTGTACGTCCGCCGACCCGGCGTCGGATTGGACCGTGAAGGTGTGGGTGTAGTTGCCCAGGGTCAGGGTCCCGCGATCGACGGTCACCATCACCACGCCGGTGGTCGTCGTCGCCGTGCCGGCCGCGGGGTTGACCGACAACCAGGCCGGGAAGTCCGCGGTATCGATGGACCAGTTGACCGTTCCGACTCCCTTGTTCGAGATGGCCAGCAGCTTGCTCTGGGCGTATCCGGAGAAGTTGAGCTGGGAGGGATACACGTTGAGCTCGGCCGCGGCGACGGCGAGGGTCACGGCGATCGACGCGGCGCCGCCGTTCGAGTCCACGACGAGGGTGCCGCCGTAGTCGCCCGTGGCGAGGGCGGACCGGTCGACCGTGACGGTGATGTTGACGCTGCCGGACGCCAGCGTGCCCGAGACCTGCGACAGGCTGAGCCAGTCGAGGTCTTCCGCTATGGTCCAATCCAGCGGCGCCGTGCCCGCGTTGGTAAGGGTCAGTAGCCTTGAGGTGTCGTCCGCATCGAAGTTCAGCGCTGCCGGGCTGATCGACAGCCGCGGTGCCGGTCCCTCCGTCTCGACGGTCACGGTGACCGTCGCGGTCCCGCCGTTGGACGTGAACGACAAGGCCCCGGAGTGGGTGCCCGCCGCGAGTCCGATCCGGTCGACCGACACCGAGCGGATCACCAAGAGCGGCGAGCCGCTGGCGCTC
>CAYVOE010000159.1:0-10539 GCA_964452795.1 uncultured Nitrospiraceae bacterium | reverse complement strand
CTCGACGTGGTTCGGTGCGAGGTTGAGGAGGCGGTTCGGCCGATCCTCCGAGACCGTGTGCGCCCTGGCGGCCAGCCCGACCAAGCGTGGTATTGGGCCGGGCCGATGCTCCTGGACGCAGCGGAGGATCCCGACGGCACCCGGTCGTGGCGCTGGGGGCTTACGCCCATGCTCTATCCGACCCACGCGCTGGCCTATGTGCCGGGCATCACGGGCGAGCGCATCACCCGCGTCTCGGCCCTGGGCTGGGGCAGCGACCATCCCTGGACCCGGGACAATCAATATGACAACCCCTTCTGGAACGAAGCGTCGCTGATGCAGACCGACAAGGGTCATATGGTCCGATGCAACGTGTTCTGGCTGACGGCGGCGGGCGGCGAGCGGGCCCAGTTCTACGGCGACAAGGCCACGCTCTACATGAACAAGGCGGGCGTGCATCCGGCCATGCTCCGGTACCGCATGGGCCGGGCGCCTGAAAGCCAGTACGACCTTCCGGAACAGAGCGGCGGCGAACTCGCCATTCCGGAATACTGGAAATCGGACATGCTGCCGGAGCCGATGCGCAAGGATTCCGGCCACGGCGGCTCGGCCATCTTCATCTCCGCGGAATTCGTCAATGCGTTGCTGGAGGACCGCGAGCCGGCCGTCGACGTGTACGAATCGCTGGCCATGACGGTGCCAGGCATCGTGGCCCATGAATCGGCGTCGAAGGACGGCGAGCAGTTGAAGGTGCCGAACTTCGACCGCAAAGACACGTAGCGAACGAGTCGTGAGATCCACCGAGTAAGAATCGGGTAGCGAAGGACGGGGGCCTTCGGCCTTCGAAGCCGGGCCCCCGCCTTTCGCCCCGTTTCCCAGGGTACCGAGGGCGGCACAAGCCGGGAAGCGCCCCGGCTGAGAGGAAGCATCAAGGAGGGTGGCGGGTACATGCTGACGGATTTCAGCCTGGAAGGGCTCGATTACGCAGCGTTCATTTTCTATCTCGTAGCACTGTCCGCCGTGGGGTTCTGGGCGGGCCGAAAAACCAAGGAGGACGCCGACGACTACTTTCTGGCGGGCCGGGGCCTGCCCTGGTACGTGGTCGGCACATCGTTCGTGGCGTCGAACATCAGCACCGAGCATTTCATCGGGATGATCGGCGTGGCGCTGATCTACGGCATCGTCCCGGCCGCGTTCGAGTGGAGCAACATCTGGGCCTTCTCGCTGCTGATCTGGTTCTTCATTCCCTTTCTGATCGCGTCGCGCGTGTTCACCACGCCGGAGTACATGGAGCGCCGGTACAACCCGGGATTGCGCCAGTTTTTCGCCATCGTCACGGTGATCAGCAACGTGGTGGCCTTTCTGGCGGCCGTGCTGTACGGAGGCGCCCTCGCCCTGCAGAGCCTCTTCGGCTGGGGCCTGTGGTTCTCCATCATCGTGTTGGCGATCGTGGCGGGTTCGTGGGCGATCTACGGCGGCCTGAACTCGGTGGCCTGGACCGACTTTCTCACCCTGTCCTTCATGCTGGCCGGAGGCATCATGGTGACCCTCCTGGGCCTGTACCACATTTCGGGCGAGAGCGGCTCCATCGTCGAAGGCATGCGAATCGTGCTGGAGCGCAACCAGGCGAAGTCGGGCCCCTGGGCCGAGGCGGTGGCCAACGTGGCGCCCGAGATCGTCAACCGGGACCATTACAACCGCTTGTCCCTGTTCCAGCCGGCGAACCACCCCCTGGTGCCGTGGCCCCAGTTGCTCTTCGGGTTCCTGTCGGTGAGCATCTGGTACAACGTGTGCAACCAGTTCATGATCCAGCGGGTGCTCGGCGCGCGGAACACGTACCACGCCCGGATGGGGATCGTTCTTGCGGGATATTTGAAGATCCTGCTGCCCACCATCGTGGTCCTCCCGGGCCTCATCATGTTCGCGAATCATCCCGAGATCCTCATGCTGCCTTGGGCAGAGGTGGCGCCCGAGGCCGACAAGGCCTACGTGCGGTCGCTACAGGCCCTGGTGCCCGTCGGATTGCGCGGGCTGTTTCTGGCGGCGCTGTTCGGAGCGCTCCAGTCCACCATCAACTCGGTGCTGAACTCGACTTCGACCATATTCACGCTGGACATCTACAAGCGCATGCTGCGTCCCAATGCCAGCGAGCGCAACCTCGTGGTGGTGGGCATGGTGTCCGCCGTGATCATCCTCGTCATCTCGATCGTGCTGGCGGGGTTCATCAACCGGCTGGGCGGAAGCCTCTTCGTCTACATCCAGACGCTGTATGCCTTCTTCGCGCCTCCTTTCGCGTCGGTCTTTCTCCTGGGGATCCTGTTCCGCCGGATCAACGGGAAGGGCGCGACCGCGGGCGTGGCGGTGGGCTTCACCTTCGGCATCCTGGTGAAGGTATACCTCCAGTTCGGTGAACAGTGGGGCCTGAATCCGCCGGAATGGCTGGCTCCCTTCGGGATGCAGGCCATATTGAACTGGCTGGTCTGCACTGTCACCTGCGTCGCGGTAAGCCTGATGACCCCGCCGCCGGCGCCGGAACACACCACCGATCAGCTCACCATCAACTGGTCCAAGATCAACATCTTCGCGCAACTCGGCAGCCCCTGGTACAAGAGCGTGGTCTTCTGGTGGCTGCTGTTCGTTGTGTGCATTGCGGCCCTGGCCCTCTGTTTCTCCGGACTCGTTTTCTAGCGCCGGGACGCGACGGCGCGCGGCGTCGTGGCGGCCCGATATGAGGAGGACATCATGTTTCCAAGATTATCCCGCGTGGGGACCTTCGTCGCGCCGTGGCTGTTCGCGATGGTTCTGCTCCCGAACGCCGCGGCCCAGGAGGCCTCGACCGACGACGGCCGCCCCCCGGCGCCGCGCGTGATGCGCAACGTCCTGGTCTGGGTGCCGGGCAGCCTGATGAACTGGGAGCCTCTGGAGACGCTGGACATCAACGTCCTCCACACGCTTCCGAAGCCCGACGTGCGCGACGGCATCTCCAACAGCGGCATCAAGCCGCTCGCCATGTTCCAGGAGTACATCGACAAGGAATGGCGCGAGGAGGTGCGGCAACTGCATGCCCGGGGCGTGCGCGTCTGGGCGTCCATCGCCAGCACGGGGTTCGTGCCCGACCGGTTCCGCCAGTACGGCCTGGACCCGGAGATCTACCTCGCCCGCGACGTCGACGGCCAACCGTCCGGCATGCTCGGCGGATCCTATGGCGCCGAGGTGATGACGAGCTGCTACAACAATCCCCACTGGTTGAAGCTGCTCCAGGATTGCGTGCTGGCCTTCGTCGACGCCGGGTTTGACGGCATCTGGTTCGACGTGGGCGGATACGTGGACGAGGCCCTGTACTACTGCCATTGCGAGCAGTGCCGGGAGGACTGGCAGGCCTTCTTGAAGGAGAAGGGGCTTCCCGCGGATACGCCCCAGCCCACCAAGGACGGCGGCAAGGACTTCAGCCAAGCCATCAACCGCGACCATTTCCGCTGGCGCTACGGGTTGTGGGAAGACAACTTCCGAGCCATCCGCGACGCGGCCAAGGCCAAGAATCCGGAGTTCCTGTTTCTGCACAACGGCAGCGCTCTGTCCTGGACGCTGTACCTGACGGCGGAGCGCGGGCTTTACGACCTGGCCCATCTCGAGGAGTGGGGCCACAGCACGGCGCCCTACAGCGTGCTGCCGTCGTACCTCCTGGGCCGGGCCATCAAGCCGGATCAGCCGCCGGTGCTGATCCAGAACGACAAGCCGAGGCGCAACGAGATCCAGCATCGGATCTTCATGGCCGAGGCCTATGCCGCGGGCGGAGTGCCGCAGAACCGCACGTGGCCCGAGGAGAACCAGCGCTTCTACGACTACATCAAGGCTCACGAGGACTACTACGTTGGGCAGGAGAGCCTGGCCGACGTCGCCATCCTCACGTCCTTCTGGTCGCGCTACTTCTACGAGATCGGCGACAAGCCCGGCAGCCGGGCGACGCGGCCCCAGTACTGGATGGGCTGGCTGCTCCAGGACCTCCACGTGCCCTACGACTACCTCATCGTCAACGACCATCTCACCGCGGAAGCCTTGCGTAAGTACCGGCTGCTGATCCTGCCCGACCTGGCCGTGATCGACGACAAGCACCTCGACCTGCTCCGGGCGTACGTGGAAAACGGGGGGCGCCTCCTCGCCACGGCCAACACCGCCCGGTTCGACCTCGAGATGCGGGACCGCGGCGAGGAAGGGTTGAAGAAGCTGGCCAGTCAAACGGCTGCCGACGGGGAGCGCCTGACCGTGGGAGACGGGCGGTTCGTCTACCTCGCCGGCACGCCGGCCCAGGACTACGCCGAGGCCAACCCGCGGGACCTGAACGCGCAGGAGTCGCTCCCTCTGCCGACGCCTCCTCCCGCGTCCTTCACGGAACCGCTGGAATGGCTGCTGGAAGGACCTCGGCCCGTGACCGTGGAGGCGCGCAGCACCACGGCCCTCGTGCCGCAGCGCCAGGACGGGCGAATCCTGCTGCACCTCATCAACTACAACACCTATCCCGACGGACAGAAGCTGACGCCGGACGAGAACGTGCGGATTCGCGTGACGCTGCCGGAAGGGGCGCAGGTCCGCGGGGTCAAGGCCGTTTCCCCGGACTGGGAGGGCTACGAACGGGACATCGAGCACGCCTCGTCCGACGGCACGGTGTCGCTGACGCTGGACCGGCTCGACGCCTACGCGGTCATCGCACTGGAAGTGGAGGACTGACGGTTCGACTTCCCTGTTGAAAGCTACCTTGATTGTTCTTGGATTCAAGCGTCGCCGCGCGACGCAACCGCAAACAGGAAAACCAGACCTATGTGGCGCGAAACCACCAAACACGAACGGAACCTGAAGATTTGGAAGGAGGAACTCGAGGAATTCGTCCCGAAGAAGGTGCTGGACTTCCACGTCCACGTCATTCGTGAAGGAGTTATACCGGACACGATGAACTACCAGGCGGGCGGTCCCGTGGTGCGCAAGTACCAGTTCGAGGACCTCTCTCAGGACCTGGCGGAGGCCTTTCCGGGGCGCGAGACCTTTGCCGTGTGCTTCGGCATTCCCCATCCGGATTGCGACGGCGAACTAAACAACGCCTACATCGCCGAAGGCTGCGACAACAAGCGGTTCTTCGGCCTGCGCCTGCTCGACCCCGCCGTGGACACGCCGGAAGCGGTCGACGCCGACCTCGCGACCGGGCGCCTGCTGGGGTTGAAACCCTATCCCCGCTACGTGCGCAAGCCGAACGTCAATGACGCCACCATACCCGAGATGCTGCCGGACTGGGCCATGGAAATCGTGGACCGGCGGCGCCAGCTCGTGATGCTGCACATCCCGCGCAAGATGCGCCTGGCGGACCCGCTGAACCAGCAGCACCTGGTCGAGCTGTGCACGCGCTATCCGAACGCGCGCATCGTGATGGCCCACGTGGGCCGGGCCTACTATCTCCAGAACGTGGTCGGCAACCTCGAGCGGCTCCGGGAACTGCCCAACCTCTATGTCGACGTGTCGATGGTGCAGAACTGGGAAGTCCTGGAGCACACCATCCAGCGGCTGGACCCCGGCCGGATCCTCTACGGCACGGACATCCCCATCGCGCTGGCACCGGGCAAGGCCGTCGAGATCAACCACCAGTACTCCTACGTGACGCCCAACCCCTGGCAGATCAGCATCTCCGACGACCACGGCCGGATCCGGTTCACGTCGTTTCTCAACGAGGAGCTGCGCGCCATCAAGCGGGCCGTGGAACGGATGGGCCTGGACCGGCAATTCGTGGAAGATTTCTTCTTCAACAACGGCATGGCCCTGCTCGAAAGCGTCCTCGCCGCGAACGCCCGGCCTCAGACTCTGGAGGCCGGCTCGCCTCGGCCGTAGCGCATGGAACCCGCGGAGGGCGCGGCGTCGGCGCTCGGGACCGATTGCGTCCGGCCCGACCCGCGCCCCGCGGTTCCGTCGCTTACTTCGCCAAAGCGGGGCTGACCGAGGCCATGCGCACGGCTTCCCGCACCATCTGGGCGCTGTAGCCCCACTCGTTGTCGTACCAGCTCATGACCTTGACCAGGTCGCCGTCCACCACCCCCGTCATTTCGAGATCCACGATGGAGGCCCGGGAGTCCTGGATGATGTCGGACGAGACCAGCGGCTCGTCGGAAACGGCCAGGATGCCGCGGTAGCGGTCGCTCTGCGCCTCCTCGCGGAGGATGTCGTTCACTTCCTCTCGCGTGGTGGGCCGCTTGACCAGCATGACGATGTCGGCCAGCGAGCCTACGGGCACGGGGGCCCGGATCGACACGCCGTCGAACTTCTCCCGCAACTGGGGCAGGACCTTGGTGGTGGCGACGGCGGCTCCCGTCGACGTGGGCACCAGGTTGGCCGCGGCGGCCCGGCCCCGGCGCACCCGCTTGCTCGGGCCGTCCACGAGGCCCTGGGACGAGGTGTAGGCGTGGATGGTGGTGAGGGTGGCCTTGAGGACGCCGATGCGCCGGTCCAGCACCTCGACCACGGGCGTGATGCAGTTGGTGGTGCAGCTTGCGCAGGAGATGATCTGCGGCGCCTCGCCCTCCGTCGCGCTGGTGCCGTGGATCACCATGGCGACGCCGTCTTCCTTCACCGGCGCCGACAGGATGACATGGCGGGCGCCGGCCTCGATATGCTTGCGCAGGGCTTCCGTCTTCGTGTGGACACCCGTGCACTCGAACACGATGTCGACCTTATGGTCCGCCCAGGGCAGGGCCTCCACTTCCTTGATGGCGTAGACGGGGTACCGGTCTCCTTCAATGACGAGGGCCCCGTCTTCCGCCGTCACCTCCCGGCCGTAGCGGCCGTACACGGTGTCGTACTTGAGCAGGTAGGCCAGGTTTTCGGCCGGCACCAGGTCGTTTACCGCCACCAGCTCCAGTTCGGGGGTGTCGCGTATGTGCTTCAGGGTGGCCCGGCCGATGCGGCCGAGCCCGTTGATCGCCACTCGAGCCATGGTCCGTCTCCTTTCATGGCTCCCCCGGGTTCCAGGGGAAGGGAGTGATTCTTATCCGGGTTCGCCGGCGCGGGCCACCAGGCGCGTGGCGCAGTAGCACGACGCGGCGGGGCGGGTATCCACGCGCTTCCAGACCTCGTCGAGGCGGGCGGCGACGACCATCGCCTCGTCCGACCGGCCCTGGGCCTCGAGGGCCTGTTTCAGTCCGAGCAGGGACCAGCCGTTCCCCGGATGTTTGGCCTGATCCTCGCGGTAGAGCTTCTCGGCCTCCTGCCACTGGCCCGCCTCCATGAAGAGGGCGCCCAGGGCGTGGCGGACGGGGATCATCCAGCCCGGCGGCTCGTCGTACACGAGCCGGTCCTCGGCCTCGATCCCCTTGCGCAGGGCGGCCCAGGCCTCCTCGGTGCGCCCTTCGCGGTAGGCGATCTCGCCCTCGAGCATGTGCCGACCGATGGGCAGCACGTCGTGGGCCTTGTTCGAGAAGATCCACCAGTCCTCGGGCACCTTCCCGCACTGGGCCTCGTACCTGGCCTGCTCGGCCCGGGCTTCCTCGGTGCGGCCCGTGGCGGCGAGGGCGATGCCGCGGGCGTAGTAATGGATGGCGCGCATCAGGGGCCGCTTCTCGGCGGGCGGCTCCTCCCGCAGGATGTCGTCCCACTTGCCAAACCGGATCATGACGTGGTAGGTCGTCGGGATCACGCCTTCGATGAGCCCCGCGAACTGATCCAGCCCGGGATCGGGCACGGCCTTCTCGAGCCGGCGCGCGGCGGCGAGGGCCGGTTCATACCGTCCCTCCATCATCGAGGCGAAGGCGAGGAAGTGCAGGTTGTGGGCGTGGTAGGCATAGTACCCGCCCGGTTCGGTGCCGATCTTGAAGAAGTCGTCGTCGGCCGCCACGGCGGCTTCGTTGGTCGTCACGGCGTCGGCGTAACGGCCGACCCGGGCGTAGGTGTGGGACGGCATGTGGACCAGGTGCCCGGCGGCCACGCCCAGGTCGCGCAGCCGGTCCGCCGCCGCCTCGGCGCTGGACGGATCGGGTCCCGCTTCCGTCGCATGAATGTAGAGGTGGGCCACCTGGGGATGATCGGGATCGACCTCGAGGGCGTGCTCGAGGACCGCGACGATCTCGGCGCCCCGTCCCTTGGGCTTCAGGTCTTCCGTCCAGTAGTCCCACGGTTGGAGGTTCATCAGGGATTCGGCGTAGAGCACGGCCACGTCCGGATGGTCCGGGTACTGCTTGTAGACCTGCTCCATGGCCTCGGCGAAGGCCTCGTCGAAGGGCCGCTGCTCCGGCGGCACGGGCCACGCCGTCCGTTTGGCCACGGCCTGCACCAGCGCCCGCTCGAGGTCCGTTTCCTCGTCGAGCTCCTCGAGGGCCCGCTGGGCCGCCTCGAAGGAGTCCTTCCACTGCGGCTCGGTCATCTCGACCATGTTGATGTGCATCCCGTTGGCGTAGGCGATGCCCCACCACGGCATGGCCGCCTCCGGGTCGCGCGCGGCGGCCTCGGTGAAGGAGCGGATGGCCTCGCCGTGGTTGAACCCGTAGAGCAGCAGGAGTCCCTGGTTGAACCAGCGCTGGGCTTCTTCGGAATCGGTGGTGATTTTGAACTCGTGGATGTTGAGCCCGTCGACGAGCTTCGAGCCCGTCGAACCCGGGGCCGGCACCAGGGCGACCTCGGCGAAGGCGGCCGGCGCCATCGCCCACAACAGCGCCATCGTGCCGACCGTTCCCCGCGCTACGCGTCGGGCCCGTTCGGTTCGCAATGCGGTAACCATTGATACGCCCTCCTCGGTGAACAGTGTGCGCTATTGCACAGTCGGTGCGATATCCTTCGTTACCCCGTCGCCGGAAGTCCTCTCGCGCGTTGCCCAACTTCCCCGCCCCGACACTCCGGGCCCACGGGAGACGGCACGCCTATGAGGGTACGGGAAATGTATGGAAGAAAACCGGCGACAGGCCCTTCTACGTTATCGAAACACCTCCGTCCTGTCAAGGGATTTGAGTGATTTTCTTGCTAGAATTTCATGAAAACTTCCCCGACTCGGACTCGTTGGAGACGTACCTCCGGGCTGCGAATTTCGCGCCGCGGTGGAGGCGATCGGCGCGGAGGATAGGACAAACGCGGAGGCGCCGTCCGGGGCCGGGAACGGCGGCATTGCTCTGGGCGGCGTTCTGGTTTAGACTGCTGGGGCGGGTCGCGTTGGGGATGGTAATCCGAAAACTCGAGAGGGTTGCGCAGTCATGAAAGAGCATGCATCGAGAGTCAACACCCCGAGCCGCACCGTTTCGCGCCGGGGCTTTCTGGGCCGGTCGGCGGCGGTGGCGGGTGCGGTGCTGGGCGCTCCGGCGATCGTCCGCGGACAGGACCTGAACAACAAGCTGAACATCGCCATCATCGGATGCGGCGGTCGGGGCCTGGGCAATCTGCAGGGGGTGCACGAGGAAAACATCGTGGCCCTGTGCGACGTGAATCAGAAGGCGGTGGAGGCCGTGGCGGTCCATTTCCCGCAGGCGGCCACGTTCAACGACTTCCGGAAACTGTATGACCAGCCCGACCTGTTCGACGCGGTGGTGGTGAGCACCTGCGAGCATACCCACGTTTTCGCGACGCTTCCGGCGCTGCAGCTCGGCAAGCACGTGTACTGCGAGAAGCCGCTGACCCACAACATCTGGGAGGCGCGGCTGGTGCGGGAGGCGGCGGTGAAGGCGGGCGTGGCCACGCAGATGGGCACCCAGATCCACGCGGGCGACAACTACCGCCGCGTGGTCGAGCTGATCCAGTCCGGGGCCATCGGGCCGGTGCGGGAAGTGCACGTATGGGTGTCGCGGACCTGGGGCTGGCAGCCGACGGAAGAAGAGGCGCAGGCGGCGGAGGACATCATCTTCACGGCGGAGCGTCCCGGGGAAGCGGACCCGATTCCGGAGGGACTGAACTGGGACCTGTGGCTGGGACCGGCGCCCGAGCGGCCCTTCAACGACATCTACGTGCCCGGACCCAAGTGGTACCGCTGGTGGGAATGGGGCAACGGGACCATGTCGGACCTCGGCAGCCACTGGATCGACTTGCCCTTCTGGGCGTTGAATTTGAAATACCCCAAGACGATTGAAGCCAGCGGGCCTCCTCCCCACCCGGACATCGCGCCCGCCACGATGAAGGTGACCTACGAGTACGAGGCCCGGGGCGACATGCCGCCGCTGAGCCTGACCTGGTACCAGGGCCAGGAAAAACCCGCCCGGTGGACCGAGGGCGCCATTCCGCAATGGGGCGACGGCGTGCTGTTTGTGGGCGACAAGGGCATGGTCCTGTCCGACTACGGCCGGCACGTGCTGCTGCCGGAGGATGAGTTCAAGGACTTCACCCCGCCGCCGCAGACGATTCCCGAGTCAATCGGCCATCATCTCGAATGGATCGAGGCCTGCAAGACCGGCGCGCCCACGACGTGCAACTTCGAGTACGCCGGGTGGCTCACCGAGGCCAACCACCTGGGCAACGTGGCCTATCGGACGGGTAAGAAGCTCGAATGGGACCCCGTGGCGCTGAAGGCCGCGAACGCGCCCGAGGCGGATCAATTCATCCGGCGCGAGTACC
>CAYVOE010000158.1:0-10576 GCA_964452795.1 uncultured Nitrospiraceae bacterium | reverse complement strand
CCTGGAGGTTCGGGTGCATGTCCCCGATCTCGTCGAGGAAGATGATGCCGTGGTTCGCGAGCTCGAACCGGCCGGGCTTGGACGTGACCGCCCCCGTAAACGCGCCCTTCTCGTAGCCGAAGAGCTCGCTCTCGAGCAATTGCTCGGGCAGGGCCGTGCAGTTGACCTTCACGAAAGGCTTGTCGGCCCGGCGCGACAGCCGGTGGATCTCCCGCGCCACCATGTCCTTGCCGGTCCCGCTCTCGCCCCGCAACAGGCAGTTGAGATCGGTCTGCGCCACCTGCTCGATGGTGGCCCGCAGCTCCTGGATGACCGGGCTGATGCCGATGAGGAACGACGTGTTGCCCGCGCCGCGTCGGGCGCCGGGGTCCCGTGCCGTGCCGCCGCCGCGGCTGGGGCCGTTCGCCAGGGCCCGGGCCAGGGCGGTGCGCACCTCCGTCAGGTTGAACGGCTTGGGCACGAAGTCGGCGGCGCCGCGGCGCATGCAATCGATGACGGTCCGGGGGTCGGAATCGATGGACACGCAGATGACCTGGGGCGCCTCGGGCGTTTCGGTGAACATGGACAGCACTTCCGCCGTCAGCCCGGCCTCCGGCTGGAGCTCGAGCACGATGCCGTCGAGGGACGTCTCGCGCAGCAGGCGCAGGGCCTCGCTCACGCTGCTCACGGCCCATACGCGGTAGCCGGAGCGGGCGAGCCCCTTTTCGAGCGCCCATCGCACGCCCGGATCGGTGTCCACCACCAGGACTTTCCGGATCTCGGCCGCACCCGCCGGTTCCGTGCCGACGGACCTGTCTTCCGGATCGGGGAACGTCAAGTCGTCAACTCCTTCACCTTGCTGGGATTGGTCGCGTTGCGCGGCAACACCACACGCACCTGCCGCCGGTTCCCGCGGTCCGCGGTCAGGGAAAGCGTGCCTCCGCAGGCATGTATGGTCCGTTCCGCCAACTGAAGGCCCGGGTGCGCCTCGTAATCGAAGACATGGGCGCCCGGCTTCGCCAGGGGTCCGAGGTGCCCGTCGGGATAACCGATTTCGACGGCCACGTACCCGGCGGCGGCGTCGACCACACTCAATTCAATGGTACCGCCCAATTCCGTGGCCCGCAGCGCGCCCAGGATCAGGTCCAGGAACGTCCGGGCCAGAGCGGTTCCGTTCAGCAGGATGCACTCGCAATCGGTGTCGAAGCGACGGAGAATGGTCACGCTACGGTTCTGGATCGCCACGGTGAGGATGTCGAGGGCCTGCTCGATGTATTCGTCGAGGCGCACCGTCTCAACGCAGTCCTCGCGCAGCACCGAGAGCTTGCGGAACTCCTGGGTCTGGCGCCGCAGGCGGTCCACGTTCTCCTGAATCACTTGCATGCCTTCCAGCGCTTCCGGCGTCAACGGCGTCTCCGCCACGAAGTCCGTGGCCGTGCGCAGGGCCGTCAGCGGCTGGACGAAGCTGCGCGCCAGCTCCACGCCGATGCTGCCGAGGCTGGCGTGGTGCGCCACATGAAGCAACAGGTTGGCCTGCTCCCATTCAAACGCCAAAAAATGGGCGCACATGCCGAGGAACTCCTCCTCGGAAGGTCCGACCTCGTAATCCGGGTCGAGGTAAAACCCGACCGTGCACACCGCCCGGTTCCACAGCCGCTCCGGGAACACCCGGTCCTGGTATTCTGTGGTGTCGAGCCCCGTGTTCCGCTCGACCCACTGCTGTACCAGGAGGCGGGGTTCGGCATCCACCAGCAGCGCGTCGTACCCCGATGCGCCGCCCCCCACGTCGGCCTCCACAAACTCGAGAACCCCGTCTTGCGGGTAGATGGCCAGCAGGCGCTGGCGCGATACGTCGCACAGGGCGAGGCAGGTCAGCGGCATGTGCCGCGCCAGCTCCCGGTACGTGTTGCGCATCAGCGTGTCGTCGGAATACCGCGACTGGGCCAGTTGGGTAAGGGTCAGCAGCGAGCGCAGCCGCGCGTTCACCTGCTCCGTAGCTTCCGCATACTGCCGGATATCCGCAGTAGCCGCCCGGACCCGGGCCTCCAACTGTTCCTTCTCGCGCATCAGCAGGACCAGCAGTTCGGACCGCTCCCGCCGTACGGCGTAGTGCGACGAAGCCCGGGCCACCGCCGCCGCCAGGGTCGTGGCGTCGACCGGCTTCGTCAGGTAGTCGAAGGCCCCTGCCCGCATGGTGCGGATGATGGTCTCGGGCGAGCCGTCGCCCGTCAAAACCAGGGGAACCAGCAGGTCGTCGCGCTCGGCCAGCTCGCCCAGCAGCGTGAGGCCGCTCCCGTCGGGAAGGCCCAGGTCAACCAGCGCGATGGCAAACTGTCCGGGATTGAACACCTCGCGGCCTTCGGCGCAGGAACCCGCGCAGGTACACCCGTAGCCCGTCATTTCCAGCAGCTTACGCAGGAAAGTCCGTTGCGCCGGATCGTCCTCGATGATCAGCACTTGCCCTACCGGAGTTTCAGGTAGCGGTTCGCTCACACAAGACCCCTCATTGATTCGCACGATGTCGCCCCGCGACCGATTCCCAAGTTCGGCCCGGCCATTATGGTACCCCATATCCGTAGAAGTGTCAACAAAAGTGCGTATATCGCCAGAAGTCCGGTTAAAACATTTGTCAAGATTGAATAGCTTGCTGCCAAGCGCGGGGGAAGATCCATCGGACCCCTTCATTCAAATCATCCTAAGCAATGTGTTAATATCGGTTTAACGGAGTTAGTCCCCCAGTCGGCCTCCGGCATACAACTTGCAACCCCCCGGAGGAAGCCAGGGAGTGGCACTTATATGGAGGACGTAGTGAAATTGAAGGAGGCCGTGGAAGCGCTTCAGGCGCGATTGCACGAGGAAGTCACTCAGCGCGGAGAGCTGGAGCGGCGCTGTCACCTTCTGGAGAAACTGGCCCATCGGGATCCATCTACCGGGCTGAGAACCGAATATTACCTCTGTGCGCGCGTGCAGGAGGAAATTGAGCGTTCCATTCGGTATCCGTCGGCCACCACCCTCATCACCCTGTGTGCGCCTGCGGACAACATGTCCAGTCTTCCGCAGTTGGGCATGCGGTTGGCGGAGGAGTTGAGGGCGTCGGATCACCTGTTCCGCCTCACCGACGGCGGACTGGCTATCCTGCTGGTCGAGACAGCGGCCGACGGGGCCAAGCGGGTCCTCGACCGGATTTCACCGGAACTCCAGCATTTCCTCAACGGGTACAGCTATTCGGTCACAAGTTTTCCCGTAGACACCAACCTGGCCGAGGAGTTTCTCCCCCTGGCCATGGAACGGCACAACGAGCTGGCCCAGAAATACCATCCCGAAGGCCCTAATTCATCGAGTCGCGCGGCGTCCGTCCACTAGACCGAACCGTGCGGCCCGGAAACGGGACGAGAAGAGAAACCCGGCCCCGGAAGCGGCAGCCTGCCCATCCGCGGCCGGGTTCCTGTATTTTGGGTCCCGTTCCAGCAGCCGGATGACGGCCCCGTCTCCGTCCACCACCCGCCGGGGGCATGCCGCGTATGCCGGGTATACGCGGGCGCGTCCGGGGAGACGTCACTCCGTGTTTTTAGAGAAAGAAGACCTTTTCCAGGTCAAATTCCACACCTTCCCCATTCCCAATCGGAATAGTTGACATTTGGAAACCATCGGGAATATCCTGAGCGAAGCTCTGTTCCATCTTGTTCGTAGATTTCTGAATCGTTACACAATCGGGCGTATTACTCGCGGGAGTCCCATACCGCAGCCCGGACCCGTGCTCACTCGGACGGTCATCCCCGTCCACAAGCCCGCGGCCTTTCCGTACGATGGGCCGGGAGGGTGATCCGGTACGGACAATGCCAAAATCGACGCACAGCCTTTTCGGCTACGCCCTGGCCGTGGCGAGTGTCCTGGCGATCCTGGTGCTGGGCCAGCTGCTCTGGACCCAGCTCCAGTGGAGCACCGGTGCGCTGTTCTTTTGCGCCGTTCTGCTCTGTGCCTATTGGGGGGTGGGCCCCGCCCTCCTGGCTACCGCATTATCGATGCTGGCCATCGACGTTTATTTTATGGTGCCCTACGGAGGTCTGAGCTACCGTACCGAGGATCTGGTGTGGCTCGTCGGATTCATGATCCCGTCGGTGGCCATCGCGTGGCTCTTCCATTCCTTCCGTCGGGCCCGGGTCCGGCTGACGCAGCAGAGCGAGCTGTTTCGCGTGGCCCTCTCGAGTATCGGCGACGCCGTGCTTACCACGGACACCGAAGGCCGTGTCACCTTTATGAACGCTGTGGCCCAGGACCTGACGGGGTGGCGCATCGAAGAGTGCCTTCATCGGCCCGTCGGCGAGGTCCTGCGCCTGGTGAACGAGGCCACGGGCGAACCCGTCGAAAGCCCCGCGGAACGGGTGCTCGACTCCGGCGCCGCGGCGAACCTCGCCCATCACACCTGCCTCATCGGGCGCGACGGGACGTCTCGGCCCGTTGAGGACTCGGCGGCGCCCATCCTCGACGATGCGGGCCGGTCGCGGGGCGTGATCCTGGTCTTCCGCGACGTGACCCGCCAGCGAGACGCCCAGCGCGCGGTCCGGGAAAGCGAGGAGCGCCTACGCTTCGCGCTGAACGCCGCCAGCATGGGCACTTGGGAATGGGACCTCGACACCAACCGCCTCACGTGGTCCGAAAATCTTGAGACGATTCACGGGTTCGACCCCGGGGGCTTCGACGGCTCTTTCGAGACCTTTCGCACCCTCATCCACCCGGACGACCGACCGGCGGTGGACGCCGCCATTGCGCGGGCCCTCGAAGAGGGGCAGTTCTACGACGAGGAATTCCGGATTATCCCGACCGAGGGCGAAGTCCGGTGGATGGCGGGCAAGGGCCGCGTGATTCGCGACGCCACGGGTCGGCCGCGGCGGATGATCGGCGTCGGCCTCGACGTCACCAAGCGAAAGCGGGCCGAGGAAGCCCACCGCGAGAGCGAGGACCGGTTCCGTCGCATGGCGGACGAAGCGCCTGCCCTGATCTGGCTGTCCGACACCAAAGGCCGCGGCACGTGGTTCAACCAGCAGTGGCGGGAGTTCACCGGTCGCACCCTCGAGCAAGAGTGCGGCGACGGCTGGCACGAGGGCATCCACCCCGACGATCGCGACCGGTGCCTCCGCATATGGAGCGCCTCCTTCGAAGCGCGGACGCCGTTCCGCTTGGAGCACCGGCTGCGCCGCCACGACGGCACCTACCGCTGGATCCTTTGTTCCGCCACGCCCAGCTTCACGCCCGACGGCACCTTCGTCGGGTACATCGCCTGCTGCGTCGACATCCACGACCGCATCGAGGCGGAAAACGCTCTCAAACACCTGAATGAAACGCTCGAGGAGCGTGTCAACGAACGGGCCCGGGCCGCCGAGGAACGGGCCGTGGAGCTGGCCCAATCGCAGCAGGCCCTCGAGGAATCGGAGACTTTGTATCGCACCATCGGAGAAACGATTCCCTACGGGATCTGGATGTGCGACGCCGAAGGCAACCTCGAGTACCTGTCCCAGTCCTTTCTCGATCTTCTGGGAAAGACCCTCGAAGAGTGCAAAAACTTCGGTTGGATGGAGCGCCTCGAGGCCGAAGAGGTGCAACCCACCATCGAGGCCTGGAAGGCCCTGGTCGCCCACGGCGAAGACTGGAACTGGGAGCACAACGTGTACGGCGTCGACGGTCGTCGATACACCATCCTCAGCCGGGGCCGGCCCATCCGCGACGCCGAGGGAAACGTTCAGCGGTGGGTGGGCGTCCATCTGGACATTACGGCGCGCCGGGAAGCGGACCGAGCCCTGCACAAAGAGACCGCATCGGTGCGCCTGTTGCAGGCGGTGGCGGTGGCCGCCAACGAGGCCGCCACGGTCGAGTCGGCCCTCCAGACCTGCATCGAGCGCGTGTGCGAGCATACCGGCTGGCCCCTGGGGCACGCCTACAACCTGGGCTCGGACAATTTCCTGTCGTCCGCGGGCGTCTGGTGCACCCAGAACGGGGATCGGTGGTCGGAATTCCGATCCTATACCGAATCGTTGAAGCTGCCAGCGGGGTCCGGTTTTCCCGGAGGCGTCTGCGCCACCGCCGAACCGATTTGGCTCACCCACGTGGCGGAAGACCCCGGGTTTCGCCGCCGCGACGCCGCCCGGGAAGCGGGTCTGCGCACGGCCTTCGCCTTCCCCGTTCTGGTGGGCCGCAGCGTCGGGGCGGTGCTCGAGTTCTTCTCTCCGGACCTGGTGGAGCCCGATCCGCCCCTGCTCGAGGTCATGGCCCATGTGGGCACGCAGATCGGACGCGTTATTGAACGGAAACGGGCGGAAGCCAACCTGGCCCGGCTGCTGCACCAGACGGAGGCGACGGAGGCGCGATTCCGCATGCTCCTCGAATCGGCCCCCGATCCCGTCGTGATTACGAACGGCGCGGGCGAGATCGTCCTCATCAATTCCCAGGCCGAGCGCGTTTTCGGGTACGAGCGCGAGGAGCTACTGGGACAACCCATCGAGATGCTGGTGCCCGAGCGCTACCGCGATTCCCATGTGCCCGAACGCCAGACCTATCAGGGCCACCCGACCACCCGACCGATGGGTTTGGGCCGGGAACTGTTCGGGCGCCATGCGGACGGGTCCGAGTTCCCCGTCGAAATCAGCCTGAGCCCGCTGGAAACGACCGAAGGCCCCCTGGTGATAAGCATCGTCCGCGACATTACCGAGCGGAAACAGCTCGAGGCCGCCTTGCGCCAGTCGGAACGGCTGGCGGCCATCGGCCAGATGATCACGGGCCTCTCCCACGAATCCCGAAACGCCCTCCAGCGGTCCCTGGCCGCGCTGGAAATGCTGAGTCGGAAGATCCAGGACCGACCGCAGGCCCTGATGTTGCTCAATGAAGCCCAGAAAGCCCAGAACGACCTGCAGCAGGTGTACGAAGAGGTCCGGGAATATGCGGCGCCGGTGGTGCTGCAGCGCGTGTACGAGTCGGTGGAACGGTTGTGGTGGCGTTCCTGGGACGACTTGGCGATGCTCCGGCGCGACCGCGATGCCCGGCTCGTAGACGACGTGAACGGATACGACACCCGCTGCGAAGTGGATACGTTCCGGATACAGCAGGTTTTCCGGAATCTGATGGAGAACGCTTTGGCGGCCCGGACCGACCCCGTGGAGATTCGAATCTCCTGTTTTTCGGGTACAATCGAAGGGAAGGAAGCCCTCGGTATTGTCCTTCGAGACAACGGACCCGGGCTTGACAAAGAACAAGCCGAGAAGATATTTGAGCCTTTCTATACGACAAAGGCGAAGGGCACCGGACTCGGAATGCCCATTGTCAAACGCACCATCGAGAGTCACGGCGGACGGATCTACGTGGACCCGGGTCCGGGAAGGGGCCTGGAAGTGACCATCCTTCTGCCGAGGAGCAGTTCATGAATCATCCCCTGCGCGTGGCAGTCGCCGACGACGAACCCATCATGCAGATGTATCTCGAGGAAACCCTCTCCGAATTCGGACACGAAGTTGTGGCCGCCGCGCAGAACGGCTTCGAACTCGTCGAACAATGCCGGCGCGAACACCCCGACCTGGTGGTAACCGACATCATGATGCCCGGCCTCGACGGGTTTCGCGCAGCCAAGGAAATTTGCCGCGACGTTCCGGTTCCGGTGGTCTTTATCACGGGATACGACGAGAAAGAGCGCGCCGTTCGAGCGGAGTCGGAGTGTGTCCTCGTTTACCTGGTGAAGCCCATCGGCGAGACCGAATTGCGGAAGGCCATCGACCTGGTCATGCAGCGCTTCGAACAGTTCAAAGTGCTCTGCCACGAGGTCAAGGATCCGCGCAAGGCCCTGGCGGACCGCCCCTACATCGAGAAGGCCAAGAACGTGCTCATGAAGCGGCACGACCTGGACGACCGGGAGGCCTTCGACCGGTTGCGGGAGCGGGCCCGGGAGAAAGACCAAGACCTCCTCGCCGCCGCCATGGACATCCTCACCGCGACCGACAAGGACCGCTGACCGAGCGAACGTGCTTTCGCGACAGGTCCGCCGCGATCCCGGCTCAAGGCGGACGGGCTTGAATTATGCCCGCATCCTGCCCGGCCCTTTCCTCACGCAAGACCCGCGCACAAACAATGTAACGACCAGGCGTTCCAACGGCAATCCTGCGCGTTTCACATGTTTCGATCTGTTTCGATAGCCGCAGATCGACTACGCCGCGCCCATCCAAACAATGCTCAATCGACGTCGAAGCGCACGTTCGGATCTGAAACGAAGGTGTTTTCGGGATTCAGCCGGAAAGCCGCGTTAGAGACGGGCGTAATGAAGGACGGCGAAGAAGTGGCACACGCTCCCCGCCAGGACGAAGAGGTGCCACACGGCGTGGTTGTAGGGCATGCGGTCGAGGGCGTAGAAGAGGACGCCGCCGGTGTAGGCGAGGCCGCCCGCTACCATGAGGCCGAGTCCCATGGGTTCGATGGCGGCGATGGTGGGCTTGATGGCGATGAGGACGAGCCAGCCCATGGCCACGTAGGCAAGGGTGGAGAGCACCTCGAAACGACCGGTGTAAAACGTCTTGAACAGGACCCCCACGGCGGCGAATCCCCAGACCAGCCCAAAGAGGGTCCAGCCCCAGGGGCCTCGCAGGTTCAGTAACGTGAAGGGCGTGTAAGTGCCCGCGATGAGCAGGTAGATGGCGGCGTGGTCGAGCCGACGGAAGATCCCCTTCCACCGGGGACAGCGGAAGGTGTGGTAGCAGGTCGAGGCCGTGTAGAGCAGGACGAGTGACGCGCCGAAGAGCGACCCCGAGACCACCCGGAGGGCGCCGCCTTCGAGGGAAGCGTAGACCACCAGCACCACGAGACCCACCACGCTCAAGACGGCGCCGATGGCATGGGTGATGGCGTTAACGGGCTCCTCGCGGAGCCGTTTTCCTGGGTTCATATGGGATATGTCCTTGACCGGCGCGCGGCTATGGAACGCTCGCCGCGGGCAATCGGATAAGATTCAACCGGAAGTAGTGTCGGCTGTAATTCTACACCTTTTCCGGCCGCCGACGCCACTTTCGCATCATTGCAGACTGTCGAGGTAGCGGAGCGTCTCGTTCAGCCGGGAGTCGTTGTTGCGCCGCCCCGCCTGCGGCCACTTCCGGATCGCCTGCGCCAGGGCTTTGGGGCTCGCGTGGGGCGTGAGCTCGGGAGCCACAATCCGCCAGGCGCCGCGCTGCTTTTCCAGGGTAAAGTCCACCGTCCGATTTCCGTCCCCGTCCATTCGAATCGCCGGATTCGGCGCCTCGGGCGCCTTCCAGGTCACCCCCATGACGTTTATGACGTCGTAGCGCACGGTGACCCGGGCTCGGTCGCCCGTCGTCTCCGAATCCACCACCTCGAAGGCCGAGATGAGGTACACGGGGTCCGTGTCGGGCGTCCGCGACCACGCCACCAGCGGCTTCACGCGGTAGTCGGTGTCGCTCGAGAGACGGGCGCCCTCGAAATCGAGCTCGCAGAACCGCCGCACCGTCTCCTCGGCCGTGGCGGGCGAATCGCCGCGCGTCGCGCATCCCGCGACCCCTGCCAGGACAGCCGCCGCACAGACCAGCCGGATGCATTTCCGATCTATCATGGGTCCTCTTCGCTTCTCCATCGAATTTCGCAGTTTCACGAACCGCTCGTCGCGGTCACGGCTCCAGGACCGAATAGTCCACCGGAATGTGGTTTCCGTCTTCCACGTAGCGGGCCAGGATGAACAGGCAGTCGCTCAGCCGATTCGCGAACCGCAGCAGGGCCTCCGGCTGCCACTCGGGGATCGCCTCGGTGAGGCGCACCAGGCTCCGCTCGAAGCGCCGCGCCACCGTGGCGAGCACGTCGATCTCCGCCGCCAGCGGCGTGGAGGCCGACACGATGAAAGCCGGCGGCAGCGTCACCCCCTCCTCCCACTTCGCCTGCTGCGCTTCCAGGCGCTTCAGGTGCCCTTCGCCGACGTATCCGCGGTGGTACGCGGGCCGCTTGTTCAACGGATCGCTGCACTCGGCGCCCATGACGAAATAGACGTGCAGGAGCCAGTGTAGAAACGCGGAGGCCGCCTCGTGGTCGCGGGGCTTCTCTTCGATGATGCGCAGCCGCACCCGCGCGGTATGGGCCCGGAGCTCGTCCACCGCGCCCACGCACTCCACAAGAGGGTGCGACTTGGCGAACCGTTCGCCGCTGAGGGCCGTGGTCCGGCCCTTGTCGCCGCGGCGGGTGGTCACCTGGGACCGGGTTGGCCGCTCCGGTCCGGTCATCGCTTTACCTGGAGCGCCACGGGACAGTGGTCCGACCCGTGCACTTCGCAGCAGATGCGCGTCCCCTTGAGTCGCGGCGTGAAGTCGTGATCGACGAGGTGGTAGTCGATGCGCCAGCCGACGTTCCTCTGCCGCGCCCCGGACCGGTACGACCACCAGGTATAGTGCCCGGGATCCTTCACAAAGTGGCGGAAGGCGTCCACGTATCCCTGGGCCAGGAACCGGGTCATGCTTTCCCGCTCTTCGATGTAGAATCCCGGCGAGTTGTGGTTGTCCTTGGGACGGGCCAGGTCGATTTCCTGGTGGGCGATGTTAATATCGCCGCAGACGACGACGTGCTTGCC
>CAYVOE010000157.1:0-10621 GCA_964452795.1 uncultured Nitrospiraceae bacterium | reverse complement strand
TCGCGGGTGAGCCGGCGCAGGGCCGGCAACCCCGCCGAGTAGGCCACGAGGAGTCCGTTGGCCCCGAGGTCGATGGCGCGCTTCGCCTTGTCGACCAGGGCGTCGGGTTCATCCGTGATGCTGCACAGGTAGATCATCTTCTTGCCGGTCTTGTCGGCCGCCCGGTCGATGACCTCCATGACCCGCTTGAGCCGGTCTTCGAAGGTGTTGTTGTAGGCGTCGGCCAGCATCTCGTCGTCCTTGCACATGTCGGCGCCGCCCTCGGCCGTCAACGCCACCTGGCGAGCGGTCTGCTCCGGGGTCATCCCCATCTTGGGTTTGATGATGTGGAGCGACAGAGGCCGATCCTTCACGCCGACCCGCTCGCGCACGCCTTCGATGCCGAACTTCGGACCCTGAAACTTCTTGAGCAGCTCCTTGCCGATGAACAGGTCCGTCAGCATGATGTGCTTCGAATAGGCGAAGCAGTTCCCCGCAATGGCGAGCAGCATCATCGGCACGTTGTCGCCCCAGGCCCTAATGGGGAACGCCAGTTGCACCACCGCCGCCTTGGTATAGGGATCTTCGGTGGGTACTTCGTGGTATCCCACGAGCTTGCTGGACATGCTCCGCCGGACCTCCCGGGTGTCCTCCTCCACCTTTTCCCAGGTGCCCGTCGACCCCTCGAGTCCCATGGCCTGTATGAGGGCGAAATGGTCAAGAAAGTCCACGCCTTCCAGCCGATCCCGCATGTAATAGGACGCCACGACGTGCGTGTCCAGGTCGATTCCATCCATCATGTTCTGAAAGATTTCGGGATCGTAGTAGGGCGTGTGCATGGCGTTCTCCTCCTGCGGCCGAGGCGGGGATACTCCGGCCCGGATCTCGATCTTCGCTGCGGGATCGGGCGCCGACACGGCCGGGCCCTCCTGCCGGGGAGTATATGCAATTTTATTCCCTTACTCAATACACTCGATGCAATTTTTTATCGTCGTTGAACCCCGTTGCATCGGAAGCGAGGCGGAGGTAAGGTGTTCTCGGTCCAAGCGACGGAAAGGGGGCTGCATGAGCGACGTGGAAACTCCCGGGTCGTGCCTGGCCCGCATTCGCGCATACCTGCAGACCGCGACCGGGTCGAACGCGGCCATCGCCCGGTACATCCTCGAAAATCCGGAGCGGGTGCGGAACATGCCCATCGCCCGGCTGGCGGACTCCTGCGGCGCCAGCGCATCCACGGTGTCGCGCTTCTGCACCGGCCTGGGCTACGGCGGATACAAGGAGTTTCAGCTCGACCTGGCGGCCACCCTGGCGCAGCGGGCGCCCCTGGCTCTTGAAGCGTTCAACGAGGACGCCACGCCGGAGGAAATCTGCTCGCACGTGTTCGAGTCCAACCGCCGGGGCCTCGTCGAGACCGAACGCCTGGTGGACAAACGGGCCCTGGTCCAGGTGTCGCGCGTCATCCGCGGGTCCGCCCGGACCCTGATCCTGGGCATGGGCGGCTCGGGTCTGGTGGCCCTCGAGGCGGCCCAGCGGTTTCTCAGCCTGGGCGTCACGGCCGTGGCCCTCGTGGACCCCTACGACATCATCCTGGCCACGGGCACGGTGGGACGCAAGGACGCCGTCATGGCCATCAGCCACACCGGGCGCTCCACGGTGGTGCTGGACGCGGTGCGCACCGCCCGCGAACTCGGCGCCGCCACCGTGGCTCTGACGAACTACCCCCAATCGCCTCTGGCACGCATCTCCGACTATACCCTCGCCACGGCCGTGGCGGAGCATCGCGTCAACGCCGCCGTATCCTCCTCCCGCATCGCCCAAATCTGCGTCATCGACGCCTTGTACTTCATCGTGGGGAGCCGGGCGCCGGAACGGGCGCGGGACCTGTCGACGGCCGCGGAGGAGCGGGTCCGGGCCCTCATGCGGACCTCCGAACCGGGCCGGAGGAAACCCCGCCGCGACCCGCCCTGACCTTCCGCCGCCGCCACCGATCCGCTTCGCAGGGACTTTCCGAGCCCGTGCAACAAATTTTCATTATGCGATTGACTCGTGACATTCTTTTGCCTATACTGCCCCTGCGGATGCGGGGCCGTGCGCCCCGACGACACCGCCGGTACAACGGTCAGGAGGGCGTTGGCGAATGGAGGTTTCTCTCCCGCGGATCACCGCCCGACACCGGGAGCAGTTCCGGGAGGAAGGCTACTTCTTTCTGGAGCGGGCCCTCTCGGATGTAGACTTGGCCACGCTGCGCGACGAGTGCGACCGCTGGGTCGAAAAGACCAACGCCGACATGGACGCCCGCGGCGTGACCGTCGACGGCATCAACCATCGCGACAAGCGGTATTTCATCGCCCACGCCCACAAGGAGAGCGCCGTGCTGCGGCGTTTCCTCTTCGGCGACACCATGGCGGAGATTGCCGGAGCGATCCTCGGCGACGACGTCTACCTGCTGTGGGAGCAGTTCGTGGTGAAGGCCGCCGAGGTGGGCACGAAGTTCGCCTGGCACCAGGACTCCGGCTACATCGGCCACGACCATCCGCCCTATCTGTCCTGCTGGTGTCCGCTGGACGACGTGGACGAGGACAACGGCACCGTCTACATTCTGCCCTTCTCGCGGTCGGGCGTGCGTCGTCGCGTCGAGCACGTCGTGGAGCCGGGCTCCAACGACCGGGTGGGCTATTTCGGCGACGATCCGGGGATTCCGGCCGTCTTGCCGGCGGGAGGCATGGCGGTGTTCTCGAGCGTCACCTTTCACCGCAGCGGCCCCAACACGACGCGGAAACCGCGCCGGGTGTACCTGCCCCAGTATTCGTCGCGCGTCATTATGAACGCGGACCACACCGAGCCGTGGGCCCTGTCCGAGCCGGTCCTCTTGCAGGGACGGCGCGCGGTGGGATCGGTGTGACGGAGCCGGGGTTTCGGCAAGCCCGTCCGGCAAACATACAAAGTTGTCCCGGATTCGACCAATCCAGGCATGGCGGCATGGCCTATAGTTTGGTAGTCTCCCAAGAGCACACTTTCCGGCGTTCCGTTGTACCCCCCGGGTGAGAACCGAGAGGAGATCCCGCCTATGTAGCCCGTTCTTCCCAAACCCCGCAAGTGTCCCACGAGCCCTGCGTCTTCTGTGCAATTTTCCTTGATAAGGAGATAGGACATGACAAGCCGCAAGCGAGGTTTTACCCTCATCGAGCTCCTCGTGGTGATCGCCATCATCGGGATCCTGGCGGCCATCCTCCTGCCCGCCCTCGCCCGGGCGAGAGAGGCCGCCAACCGCGCCAGTTGCCAGAACAACCTCAAACAATGGGGCGTGATCTGCAAGATGTTCTCGGGGGAGAACAAGGGGAAGTTCCCGCCCGGCTCCAAGCTGAAACCCTGGGGCTGGTGGGACCGCATGGGCGTGGATTCCACCGCCCTCTATCCGGAGTACTGGACCGATCCCGCCATCGCCCGCTGTCCGTCCGATCCCGGCGGCGACCTGGTAGGGGCCCAGTTCGAGAAGATGGAGCAGGACTTCCCGGCTCAGATCCAGCGGATCGCGTCCCTCCCTCCCACCGACCCCCAGAAGGCCTGCCTCCACGCCAAGCTCTCTCAACCCATCTCCTATTGTTATTCGGCCTACGTGCTCAAAGATGCCTCCGCCCAGGTGGCCTATATGAACGAGTTCGAGGGATTCCTCAACGGCGTCGAAGCGCCCTTCAACGCGCCGGCCTACTCGGGCTGGCCGGGAGCGGGCCATCAGTGGACCTTTGCGGAATTGATTGCCGTTGACCCCTCGTGCAGCTACTCGTTCCTGAGCTACGGTATGCGTAACGGCAAGTCGCTGAGCGACGACGACTACGAGACGGGCTGCAAGTGCTACCCCAGCGACGACGGCACCATGCCGTCGCCCACCCTCTTCCGCGTAAAGGAAGGGATCGAACGCTTCTTCATCACCGACATCAACAACCCGGCCGCCGGGGCGAAAGCCCAGAGCACCATCGCGGTCATGTGGGACGCCTGGTCCCAGTACAAGACCTACGACTCGTCCGTCAACGGGCCCCGCGGCGACAACGGCATCGGCCGGTTCAACCACGTGCCGGGCGGCTCGAACGTGCTGTTCATGGACGGACACGTCGAGTTCGTGAAGTACGGCGCCAAGTACCCGCTGGTGAACGTGGACGACCCCAGCATCGCGCCGAACGCGGCCGCCAAGTGGGCCTGGGGCTCCTACGGCCTCACCTATTACCAGAACGCCATAAGCACCGCGGGAGGCCAGGGCTAAAGGCCTCGGCGAACCGCAGGATTTCCTTGAACGGGCGCCGGACCGCCGGGTCCGGCCCGCCCGTTCGGGGGACGCATTGGAAGCGGGTGTCGAAGAGGCATCGGGAGATGATGGGGATCCTTCACATGACCCACGGAAAGGCGGCGCGGCCGCGTATTGTCACGACGATCTTGGTTGGATGTGTGTTGCTGGGGATCGGAGCCGCCTGCTCGTCGGAAGAGCGCATGGGCCGGGACTTCGACATGCCTTCGGCGCCGTCGAGGGCGGGAACCCTTGACGCGCTCGTGAACACGGAATGGGCCGTGCCCGGCGCGGACGCCCGGGTGAGCTTCCTTCCGGGAGAAGCCCTCCAGCTCGTGCCCGATCTCGATCCCGGCCGGCCCATGACGGGCCACTACGCGCTCGAGGACAACGGCCTGTTGAACGTGAACGTGAGCGGGTCGCCTTTCCGAGGGGTGGCCACGTGGGACGGGAAGCGGATCGTGCTCAACGGAGAGGAGCTCGAGCCCCTGGGCCGGACGGAAGCCACGACCGTCGCGCCCGTACCCGTCCCGCCGCCCCTCTCCGAGACCCCGTCCGGATAGATGACGATTCCCGGCCCGCGGCGGCGGAATCCTTACTCGTTTGAGCACCGATCGACGGCCGATTGCTGTCACGGTTAACCACTCAGGAGACGATTTCATGAGCAGCGTGAAGACCATCCCGGCCGAGAGGGAAGCGGTGGGGATCGACCCGCAGGAATACGCCGAACGGGTCGAGAAAGTGCGATCCCTGATGCGCGACCGCGACGTGGATGCGGTGTTCATCTACCACGACGAGCTTCACATGTACAACGGCATGTACCTCACGGGATACTGGCCGACGATCGAGGCGGGAGCGGTGCTGGTGCCGAGGGAAGGCGACCCCGTGCTGCTGGGCGGTCCGGAGGCGGGCCCCTACGCCCGGGAGGTCTCCGTCATCCAGGACATGGTGTCCATCGAATGCTTCGTGGTGCCCGAGGAGGAGTACCCGGGCTCGGAGATCCTCAGCGTCCCGGAGGCCTTTCGGAAGATCCTCGGCGGAAGGACGCTGCGGCGGCTTGGCATCGTCGGCTACGACATGGCCCGGCACGGGGTGATGCGGGCGCTCGAATCGGCGCTGTCCGACGTCGAGATGGTGGACATGACCCGGGAGTACACCGTCATGCGGGCGGTGAAGTCGGAGGCGGAAACCGCGATCATGCGGCGCGCCTTCGACCTGGGCGCGGAAGGCCTCCGGGCCGGCATCCCCCTCATCCGCCCGGGCGTCCGGGAATACGAAATCATCGGGGCCGCCGAGGGGCGCATGCGCAGCCTCGGCGTGGACGGGTTCAACTTCCGGAGCCTGTGCGCAGGGGGGCCGCGCAGCAACGGCGTGGTGCCTCCGGCCACGGGACGCAAGCTGCAATCGGGCGAACTGGTGCTCTTCGGCTTCGGTCCGAAAGTCCAGGGATACGCGGCGGGCACCTGCATGTCCCTGCCGGTGGATGTCCCGCCGGCGCCCGAGGCGTTGCGGTTCCTCGTGGACCTCGCCGACGCCCTCGAGTACACGCGCGACGCCCTGAAACCGGGGATAAAGGGCCGGGACATCGACAAGGTGCCCCGCGAGTTCCTGACGAAAAAAGGGTACGGGCCCTACCTCGCCATGGGCTTCGTACACACCGTGGGTCTCAACGAATACGAACTTCCCTTCTTCGGTCCCAACAGCGACGACGTGCTCGAGGAGAACCTCACGGTCTGCATCGACATCAGCCTCTTCGGTCACCCCACCTTCCACGGGGCGCGCCACGAGACGGGCTTCGTCCTACGCGGCGACGGCGCCGAATCCATGTCGGAGAGCCTCGAGAGCCTCATTTACAGCCTGCGCGATCCGCAGGGAGAATGGAGCCGGCGGTAGCTCAGCCACCGCGGGGGATCCTATTGACCGAGGGGACAGCAACGCCCTCTCCCGTATCGTCGGCTTCCCGTCGGCGTGGAGGAACAATGGATGAAGATGAACCGCCGCCGTTTCCTGCAGACCACCTCGCTTGCGGGCGTAGGTGCACTGGCCGGGGCCGCCGCGGCGCGCGCAGCCGTGGACCCCGGGCCGGAGGCCTTTACCGACCGCCTGGCTTTCGCGCCCTGGATGAACGACGTGCGCCTGACGCCGCCGCCCTTCTCGGGGTGGCCGCCCGACGAATTCGACGACACGACCGTCGAGAGCCTGATCCGGACCCTCAAGTTGAACGCCGAGTACGGCTACAACTACTTCGACATCTACGGCCTCTTCGCCACCTGGGGCTGGCCCGCCCAACTCTCCGAGGCCGCCACGCCGGAGCGGGTCCGCCGGGTGCGGCAGGTGCTCGAGGCGGCCCGCGATGTGGGGGTGAAGGTCGTCTACGGCATGGGGGTCTACAGTTGGGGTTTCGACGAGATCATCAAGGCCCATCCCGAGGTGGCGGGACCCAACCCCCACGCCATGTGCGCATCGAAGGAGGCCTCGTGGGAATGGCAACGGAAGCTCGTCGATTTCGTGCTCGAGTACGACCTCGACGGGTTCCATCTCGAATCGGCCGACCTCGGGCGTTGCACCTGCGAGGCCTGCATGGAGCGGTGGCCCCACAACGCGGACTACCACAACCACGTCACCTCCCGCACGGCTCAGTACATCCGCAGCGTCCGACCCGACGCCTACATCTGCGTAACGCTCATCAGTTGGGCGGACTGGAACGGGACCCTTACCGAAGCAGACAAGAATGCCCTGGTGGACCTGAGCCAAAGCGTGGACTGCATCTTCGACCAGGGCCACCATTCCTGCTACGTGGACCCCCGCAAGGGCGAAGACCGAAAGGCCTTCATCGAGCGCCTGCACTGCCGCTACGGCACTTCAGGCGGACTCTGGGTCTACCCCACCTACGTGTGGGATCGGCTCCAATGGTTCCTGCCCTACCCCAAACAGACGGGCGCCCACCTCCAGGCCCTCCACCGCGACGGCGGCCGGGGCGTGATGTACTACCAGGGGCCCGTGGCCAACCCCGGGGTGGAGATCAACATTGCCTTCGGCGGGCAGATGATGTGCCATCCCGAGCGCGGCGTCGAGGAGAACCTGGCCCAAGTCCTCGAGCGGCTCTACAAGCCGAAATCCCCTCAGGCGCTGGATACGCTGGTACAGGTGGTGCGCGGAGCGGAGGACGCCTACTTCGACAACATGGACTGGGACGAGGACCGCTTCTATTTGAACGGCAACCAGGACCTGCCCCAACTGTTCGGACGTTTTCCCGGACCCGGAGAGCTGCACCTGTCGCGGCCCTTGACGGGGCTTTACGGAACGCCGGACTACCTGCTGGAGCCGCACCTCACGTACGAGGGCCGGCGGGCCTACAACGCGGGCCTCGAGGCCTGCCTGAAACAGGCCTGGGAGCTCGAGAACGACTTTGAGGAACGGGAGAAGGTGAAGCGGCTCCAGACGGCGATGCTGAACGCGTTGATGATGGTGCGCACCGCCCTGAGCACCGTCGAATGGGCGCAGCAGCAGGACAAGGTGCGGTCGGATTCGACGTAACGCGGGTCCTGCGTCGTCTCGACCCTTCGACGTCGGAAAGTAGCATGGACCAATCTCAAGGAGAAGGGAATTGCCGCAGCACCTGCGCAAACACGACCCGGACCTCATCGAGTTCGGAGGGGAACACGGCGGCATCCTGTTGTCGCCGGGATACCAGGGCCGCATCTTCGCCCACATCGACGGTCAGCTCGTACACCGGCTGGATGAGGCCCTCCTCGACGGTCCACCCAAGGAGGGGTTCAACAACGTAGGCGGCAACTACGTCTTCCCCGCGCCGGAAGGGGGACCCTACGCCTTCAACTATCTCCCGTCCAGCCCCGACTGGGTGGTGCAGCCGGCGTTCAACACGCAGAATCCGCGGGTAACGGCTCGGGACGCTGTGAGCGCCGTCGTAGAGAAGGAGGTGACCCTCGAGAACCGGCAAGGGGTGAACGTCGCCTTTCGGTTCCGGCGGACGCTGCGCCCGCTCGAAGTCGACCCCGCGGCGCGCGCCCTCGATCTCCGGGGAATTCGATACGAGGTGGAAGACGAGTTCGAGCCCCGGGACGAATACTCGGTGGACCGAGTCCTCTTGGCGCCGTGGTCCCTCGAGCAGTTTCCCGGCGGGCCCGGCGTAACCTCCTTCGCCAAAGTCACCGATCCGCGCCGGTCGCTCAACTTCGATTACTACAGCGATCCCTCGAGCCGCGTGAGTTACGGACCGAACTGCTTCCTCTTTCCCCTGGGCGACAGCCGGCGCCATCAGGTGGGCGTGCGCGTGGAGAGCGACCCGGCTTTCGTCGGCGCCCTCGACACGGCGCGGTCCATGCTGTTCCTGCGAAGGACCCCGCCCCAGGACGGAACCTACTTCAATATCGCCGACAACGATCAGCCGGCGGGGCCCTTTTCGGCGGCGGACCGTTACAGCGTGTTCGACGGCGGCGAGCTGGGGTTCTTCGAGCTCGAGACCATCGGCGCCATGGCGGTTCGCGACGGTCGGGTCGGTCCCAGCCGCCTCGTCTCCGAAACGCTGGTGCTCCAGGGCCCGCTGCCGGCGCTCGAACACTACCTTGGAGAACGAGAGGGCCTGCGGCTCGAACCCGCCCGCGTATAGGAGGGGCCTGAGATCCGCGAGGACGGGGTTCAAGCCGTCGGGTGTCCCTCGCCGTCGTAGTAGCGAAGCACATGCATGCCGGCGGCTCGGGCGGCCTCCACGCCCACGTCGGAATCTTCGACGACGGTACAGCGCTCCGGCGGGACGCCCAGGCGCGCCGCCGCCTCGAGAAACAGGTCGGGATGGGGTTTCCCCCGCGCCACGTCGTCGCCCGTCACCACGGCATCGGCCTCGATGGCGAACCGGCTCATGGCGGAGGCCACGGTGTCCTCCGCGGCGCCGGAGGCGATGGCCGTCCGATGCCCCGCCGCGCGAAGGGTCTTCAGCAGCTCGATATTGGCTAGGATGGGCGTGATTTGGTGGGCATGGAACGCTTTCAAAGCCCGGTTGCGCCGGTATACCTCGTCCACGTTCACCTCCACACCCGCTTTCCTGGCGAAGTATGCGATCTGTTCCCGACCGGTCATGCCCGCCTGCCGGTAGAATTGGCGCTCGTCGATCGGCACGCCCACCTCCTCCAGGGCCTGGCGGTAACAGGCGAAATGGGCGGGCATGGAGCGGACGAGCACGCCGTCCAGGTCGAAGATGTATGCCTGCGGATGCGAGTCCACGCCCCCGTCCTCCCCGCGCCCCGTCAATTCAGCACGGCCCGCAGCGCCTCGAGGATTCGGCGCTCATCAGGGATAACGAAGGCCTCGCAGTCGGGCGCGAAGGGGATGGGGGTGTCGAGGGCGCTCACGCGCTTGATGGGCGCGTCCAGATAGTCCAGCGCTTCGTCGGCCACAAGGGCCGCCACCTCGGCGCCGAACCCGCATCGGGTGTGTGCCTCGTGGACAATGACCAGCCGACCCGTTTTCCGGATCGAGTCAAGGATGGTGCGCTTGTCGAGGGGCACCAGCGTCCGCGGGTCGATGACCTCGACCGAAATGCCCTCGTCCTCGGCCAGGCGCTTCGCCACGGTAAGCGCCTTGTGGACCATCAGAGAGGTCGCCACTACAGTTGCGTCGCGCCCCTCCCGCTTGATGTCGGCCACGCCGAGGGGAACGGCGTAATCGTCTTCGGGCGCGGGTGTCAGAAACTCGCGCACCGAGTCGACGGCGGTCCGGGCCTTGCCTCCGGGCGAGCTGGCGCCGTAGAGCTGCTTGTGCTCGAGGAAGATGACCGGTCCGCGGTCGTAGATGGCGGACTTGAGCAAACCCCGGGCGTCGTAGGGGGTCGAAGGCATCACCACCTTGAGCCCCGGCGTGTGCATGAACAGAGCTTCCAGCGACTGCGAATGCTGCGCCGCCCGGCCCGTGGCGCCCACGGGCGCCCGGAACACCACCGGCACGTCGGCCTGTCCGCCCGACATCAGGCGCATCTTCGCCGCCTGGTTGCAGATCGGGTCCATGGCCAGCAGGAAAAAGTCGTTGAACTGGAATTCGGCCACGGGGAGCATGCCGGTGAGGGCGGCCCCCACGGCCGCTCCCGCGATGGCGATCTCCGAGATCGCCGTGTCGCGCACCCGGTCGCCCCCGAACTCTTCATACAGCCCCTCGGTGACGCGGTACGCACCTCCGAAGACGCCTATGTCCTGGCCCAGGCAGAAGACCCGCTCGTCGGCGCGCAGGGCGTCGCGCAGGGTCGCACGCAGGGCTTGCACCACCGTGGTATAGGCCATGGCTTCAGTCCCCTTCGCCGTCGAGGAGCCGGAGCGCCAGGTCAACGGGTGGGTCCGGGCTCCGCCGCGCGAA
>CAYVOE010000156.1:1309-10658 GCA_964452795.1 uncultured Nitrospiraceae bacterium | reverse complement strand
GCGAGCGCAGGCGGTGCCGATCATCATGCCTCCGGGGAAGGCATAGTTTTCGAGGAGGACCTGGTGGATGATGCCGGCGCCGGGCTTCCAGAATCCGATGTCGTACTTCTGCGACACCGACGACAGGAAGTCGTAGACCTCCTTGTTTCCGGTAAGCGCGGACAGCAGGTCCGCCTGGGCGCCCTTCTCGGCCAGGATCAGATGGTCGCAGTGGACGGTGGAAGGCACGGCGGTCTCCGTCCGGCCGGCCGACATGAACTGGAGCAGAGCCATCTGGGCGGTGGCGTCCTGCATGGCCACACGGTCGGGGGCGAAGTCGACGTACGATTCTCCGCGCGTATAGGCCTTGGAAGCCGGCCCTTCATAGAGGTGGGCGTACAACACCTTCTCGGCCAGCGTCATGGGGCGGCCCAGCACCTTGCGCGCCGCCGCGATCCGCTCGGGCAGGCGATTGTACACCCCCTGTATCATTTCGAAATCGAATGCCATGGATATCCCTTCCCGGTTTCCTCAATCAGAGTGTCCGAATAGTATAACGCTTCGACCGGTCGAGGCAATTTCCGGCAGGACGCGGTATACGGGCCCGGGCTCCTCCGTGGGCGATGTTTAGACGCCCTCCCCTACTCGTCCGGGTACATCTCCGGGCGCAGGCCGATGTTGACGATGCTGCAAGCCACGATGGGCTCGAGGCCCCTGGCGCGGGCGGCTTCGAGGATCTCCGGATCTTCCGAGCCGGGATTGAAAAACAACTCGCCGGGCTTCTTTTCGGCGATGTCGTCGAGGAGCCGGATCCCCACGGAGGGCGGCACGTACATGGATACGCGGTCGATGGAGCCGGGGACGTCGCGCACGGTGGGATAGGCGCGGAGCCCTTCGATTTCCTCGGCCTTCGGATTGATGGGATAGACCTCCCAGCCGCCGTCTTTGAAGGCGCGAACGGCCTTGTTTCCGTACTTGCGGCGATCTTCGGAAGCTCCCACAATAGCAATGGTCTTGGCCATGATTCTCCCTTTGATAGGTATTTTACTTCCAGGACTTCAGGGGGTGTTCGCGCCGTTCGAGGGGGAACGGCACGGGTCCGCCCGCGATGAACGATTCGTATACGGCCTGGATCATCTCGAGCGACGCCCGGCCGTCCTGAATGCTCACGGCGGGGCGGCGGTCCTCCTCGATGGCGGCGAGAAGGTCGTCGACGACGGGCTTGTAGCGGTGCTCGGGGTCGGGCTGAGCGGGCGCGTCGGGCGCTCCGGGCAGCGGCTGCCACCGCGCTTCCTTGTCCCCGGGCGCCCACGAGGCGTCGGCCAGGTGGAACGCGGGCGCGGGCGTGTCGAGCCGGAGGGTGACGATGCCCTTCGAGCCGTAGATGTCCAGGCCCCAGCGACCGCCGTTGCCGTCGGCGCTCTTGGTCGAGGCAAAATAGCCTTTGACGCCGTTGTCGAAGCCGTACACCGCGTGGATGCGGTCGCCCACCACCGGACCCAGGGGCTCGGTGGCTTCGTGGACGTCGCCGGGCCGGGCGGGCCGGCCGTCCACGGTGATGTCGGAGAAGCACCACCGGGGATCCCCGGCGAGGACCCGCATGAGGTCGAACACGTGAACGCCGAGGACGAGGAGGTCTTCGCCGCCGGCCCGGTGAACTTCCTTCCCCCGGGCGCGCAGTTCGAGGATCTCGCCCACGAGCCCGTCCTCCATCACGAGCTTCAGGGCGTGCTCGATGATGGGCAGGGGACGGAAATTATAGGCGATGGCCCACTTGAGGTTGGCCTCCTCGACGGCCTGCACCATGGCGTCCGCGTCGGCGAGGTTGTCGGCGAGGGGTTTCTCCATGAATCCGTGGGCGCCGACTTCCGCCGCCGCGAGGAGGTACTCCCGGTGGCGACCCGTCAGCCGCGGCGCCACCACCACCAGGTTTGGCTCTTCCTTCTCGAGCATTTCCCGGTAGTCGGCGTAGGTTCGTGCCGCCCCGGCCTGCGCGGCCGCCTTGGCGCGGCCCGCTTCATCCGGATCGGCCAGGGCCACGACCTCCACGTCGGGCCGCGGCGCGAAGATCAGGTGCAGGGCGTGACCGTAGTCGCCCTGCCCCGTATGTCCGATGACGCAGGCGCGGTACTGTGCATCGGGCGCTGCGGTCGGGGTCTGTGCGGCGACGGCCAGAGGCGCGACCGCAGCGGCCGTGGCGAGGAAATTTCGGCGCGTGAGTTTCATGAGGCGTGTCTCCCGGATGTCCATGCCGGCATTCGGGGGGTATGTTGGCCCGGATGCGGCCTGAAAGGCAAGTCGCCCCTCAGAGAACGGCACGGACGAGGCGGGCCGGACGGTCTCCGCGGCGCCGGCCCTCGGGGAGTCGGGCGGGAAGCATCACCCGCTGGGGAAGCTGAGATACACGTTCCAGGTGTAGGTTTCGCCGGCCTCGAGATCGGTTCTCCAGTCGATGTCGGACCCGTCGGAGAAAACGGCCAGTATATCGTACGCTCCGGGGGAGAACCCGGTGATATCCATGTAGTACCCCGTGGGAAGGCTCGCGGTGAGGTGGTTGCCGCCCCACGCACCGGAACCGCTGGGCACGCAGTAGACGGCGTCGATGGTCTTGCCGGTGACGTTGAGGACGCGCAGGGTGGCCGTCTGAGCCGGCTGCGGGCAGCCGGTGGACCACACCGCAACCAGGACCGCAAGGACGAGGATACCGGTCCACGACCGGCCGACTACGGTTCGCATGGCGACACCTCCCGAGGGATTCCTCGTGCGGGGCCCGGCGAGGGCGGGCCCGGTTCTTCACACTGGATGCCGAACTGCGAAACGCGGGACGAAATGCGGGTGTGGCGTGTGGCACCGGCCGTTGGCGGGTCCGGGTGTGCAAGGGGCAGGATCCCCTGCCCTGAACGGTCGGCCGAAAAGCGTGCTACGCTACTCTACGGCAAGTCCGGGTATCTGTCAAGACGAAAACGGCGGGCTCGAGGCCTGGCGCGGGATCGGCCGCCCCATTGTCGTAGCCCTGTCCTTGCGCCCGTTGTTGTCCGTCCTATAGGCTAATCGAACCGGCGGGCGGGCGCCCGCGAAGACCGAGCTTCGAAAAACACGCCGCGGGAACCGGACGCGGCCACAGGGGTATCCCAAATGGGTAAGCGGGGCTTCACGCTGATTGAACTGCTCGTGGTAATCGCCATCATCGGGATCCTGGCCGCCCTCCTCCTTCCGGCCCTCGCCCGGGCCCAGGAAGCCGGCCGTCGCGCCGCTTGCGCCAACAACCTCAAGCAATTCGGCATCGTGTACAAGATGTACGCCATGGAAGCCAAGGGCATGTACCCCCGCTGGCAGATTCATTGGGACACCGACACCGAGGTCTTCGACTTCGCCATGGCTCCCTGCGACAGCCTGTTTCCCGAGTACCTCACCGATCCGGCCCTGTTCATCTGCCCTTCCGACCCGCAGAGCAAGCTCGAGGACCTCAAGTTCTCGAACGGGGCCTGGAACTTCACCTTTACGGGATCGCGCGGCTCCATCGGCGCGAGCTACCTGTATCTGTCGCACATATTCGACAAGCTGGGCGACCGCGACTACGCCAGCGCCGCCGGCGACAGCCCCCACACCTCCCTGCCCGACGCCGTGGCGCGAATCTACGGACGGCCGGTGGTCTTTCCCGGTATCAAGGGTCCCTCCCAGTTCTACCGGGGGCTCTTCGACCTGCTCCGGCCCCTGGTCGAGTCGCCGCCGCAGTGGGGCGCCGCGGTCGCCAAGTCCGACGAGGACCTCACGGTGGACGCCCCGGTCGGCAACGGCGGGGGCGGCACCGTCATGCGGCTGCGGGAGGGCATCGAGCGGTTCATGATCACCGACATCAACAATCCCGCCGCCGGCGCCGTGTCGCAGACGGAAATCCCCGTGATGTTTGACCTTTTCTCGACGGACGTCAAGGACTTCAACCACGTGCCCGGCGGCGCCAACGTCCTGTGGATGGACGGCCACGTCACCTTCGAGAAATACCCCAGCCAGAACCTCGTGTCGCGCAGCTTCGCCCAGGGCATCGACAACGTCCGTCCGTAGGGGACAGCCTCAAGGAGCCGTCCGGTCGGCGCCCCGTTATAAACCCGGCGGAGGCCCCGCGTCGGGCGGCGGCGTGGGAACGAAGGGCGCGGAATCGTTGTCCATCACCGTCTCCATGCCCACCTCCGCGGCGGCCTGGGCGATCTCGTCGGCGATGAACAGGGGCGCCCGGGGATGGCGGCGGACGTATACGGTGACCGACTTGGGGTTCTTGTAGAGCAGGAACTCCTCGCGCAGACCCTCGATGGTGGTCATGCGGCCGTCGGAATAGATGTGTCCGTCCTGGCCGATGGCGACGTTGATCTGGTTCTTCCCGCCGCTCAGCTTGTTCTCGATCCGCTTCATGATGGGCTCGAGGCTGTTGCGGAGCTTTTCCGCGATGGCGGCATCGACCTCGGCGATCCGTTCGGCCTCGGGCATGGTGTACTCGTCGACGATGGTCGGCGTGATGAACAGGAGCAGGTCCACGTCCTGCCGTTCCCGACGGGTGGTCTTGAAAAGGCGTCCGATTCCGGGGATCTCGCCCAGGATGGGCACCCGTTCCTCGTTGTCGTTGGTTCGGGCGGTGCGCAGGCCCCCGATGACGATGGTCTGGCCGTTGTGAACGAGGACCTGGGTGGAGGCGGAGTTCTCCCGCTTCTGGGGGATGGTGCTGACCCGGTCGCCGCTCACGACGGAGACGTTCTCGGCGGTCGAGTCTTCGGCTTCGATGAGCATCTGGACGTGCCCCTCCTCCGTGATGCGGGGCGTAACTTCGAGGACTGTGCCCACGTCGACGGTGCGGACCTGGAGGGGGATGAGGGCGGGGGTGATGGGTCCGCCGTCCGTGTTGATGGTGGTCCCGTAGCCCTGGTAACCGACGTCCTGATAGGGCAGTTGCTCGATGCGCTGGAAGATGGCTTCCTGGCCGTCTTGCACGGTGACGGAGGGCCGGGAAAGGATGTTGATCTTCCCCTGTTGGTTGAGATAGTCGAGGACCACGGAGAGGTGGTTCCCGCGGAACTGCGGATCGGGCACGAGATTGCCGTCGATGTCGCGGATGGGTTCGCTGGTCCACGGGTTGCGCAGGGGCACCTGGTAGGGCAGGCGCCCGAGGGCGAAACGCTGGCCGTCGTCGGGCAGTCTGAAGGGGTCGGCCGTGGCGCCGCGGCTGAGGAGCGCGAAGTTGCGGGTGACGGAGACGTCGGCGGTGACGAGGTAGGCCTCGATGCGGACCTGGCGCGGCTTGATATCCCAGGACCGAATTACCTCGTCGGCCTGCTCGATGATGTCGGCCGTGCCGGTGACGCTGACCTGCCGGCGGTCCTCGTCGGCGGTGATGGTGGCGACCTCTTCGGGGAAAATGCTCTCGAGGCGTTCCTGAACCGTGTCGGTGTCGACGTAGCTGAGGTGCCAGGTTCGGGTGTCGAGCTTGCGGTCGAGGGCCTCGACGATGCGGGCGATCTCCTCCTGACGGGCCGGTAGATCGGTGACCACCAGGGTGTTGACCCGGGGGTCGGCCTGGACGGTGCCGCGCTCGGTCAGCATGGCGGCCACGCTCTCGATCACCTCCTCGGCGCGCATGTATTTCAGGGGGATGACGCGGGCTTCCAGGGGGACGTCGAGCCGCGCCACGACTTTGCGCATCTCGGCAAGGTTGGCTTCCGTATCCCACACGAAGATCTGTCCGGTCCGGGCGTCGGACACGAGCCGGCCCGAACTCGAGAGGAGGGCCGTGAGGATCTGCTCCATGTCCATCACGTCGGCGTAACGGACGGAGAACTCTTCGGGCTGGACGGCGCCGTAGGTGCGGCTCAGATACTCCTCGAGCGACATGACGTAGAGGAACTTGTTCTCGGGATCGAAGGTGTAGTAGATGCCGTGGAACCGGAGCATCTCCATGGCCTGCTTGGGTTTGACGCCGCTGATCCAGAACTGGACGCGCACGTCCTGCAGTCCCGGGCTGGCCACGACGTTCCACCCGGAGGCCTTGGCGAGGACGGCCAGGAAGTCGGTGACGGGCTGGGCCGAGCCGGGGTAGTCGATGGGCAGGCCCTCGTCGGGCAGCTCGGGGTAATCCACCTCTTTGCTCAGCACGGCCTCGTATCCGGCCCCGCCCTGTACGGTCACGGGACGGGGTTCCCCCTTGATGACGCGCACGCCCTGGCCTTCGGCACCGGCCGTGCCGGATTGGGCGGGAGCCGGCGCCGAGGGCGCGGCGGGCCCGGAAGGCTCCGAGACGTACCCGTCCGAGGATTGGGTCGCGGTGCCGACGACGGATTGCGCGAAGCCCTGGCCCGACGGTTCGGGCAGGGGAGAAGTCGGCGTCTGCACTCCCTGGGCCGTGGCCACTGCCGCCGCGGCGACCGCAAGGAACGCGCCCCACGAGGCCGCCCCCCATCCGATCTTTCTCGAATGCCCCTTGTATGTTCCTATACCCACTCTGCCATGCCCCCTTGTTGCGCAGAAACGATGACAATACCCGCTTGGCGTCGGCCGGCGCAAGCCGCGAGAGGCCTCCGTTTGCGGGCCTCGGCGCCTCATCGCCGAAGGTCTCGGGCAACGCCGGCCCGCTCGACTCCTGCCGGACAAGAACGCCGGAGGCCGAAGCGGGGACGACACGCCGCGCCTACCGCGTGAGGCGGTGTTGCAGCGGCTTTCCGTTGTACGTAAGGCCGACGATAACGGAGTCGGCCCGGATTTCCTCGATGGTAACGGCCCCCTGGGGCAGGTTCAGGAGCGTGTCGCCCTTCTTGAACCAGGTGCCCTGGGGATGGGCCGGAGTGGCGATGCGGATCTCGGCGGCATCGCCCACGCCGATCCCGCCGGGCAGGACCGTGACGCCCTGCAGGGCCGCTGCCAGGTCGAAGGCCTGCGCCGGCGGCGGAGGGGCGGCCTTGGGTTCGGGGACCAGCGGGTCCCACAGATCGGGCCGAGCGGCGACGGTATCGCGGAGGCGGGCGCTGTCCCGCTCGTCGGCGTCGGCGCCGCCGGATTCCGGGGAAATGCCCATCAGCTCCTGTTCGACGGCGGCGAGCCGTTCCCCGTACCCGTTGATGTATCCGAAGGATACGACGGCGAGGACGAGGACGATGGCGCCGATTCCGGCGTAGAGAACGATGCGCTCGGACTTCACGGCTGGACCTCCTCGAGCACCACGTTGTCGACGTGGATGACGGTGCCGGCCTCGTCGAGGACGATGTGCGGGACCGTGACCGAGACCGCCCGGTTCACCGGACCGGGGGCCTGGAACCGCGCCTGATAGCGGTAGGTGTTGCCGTCCGCCTTGGCGTCCTGGCCGCCCGCGAGGGCCTCGCCGGCGTCCGCGTCGAGTATGCGCAGGTGGGCGGGTCCCGTGGCGGCGAGATCGAGGGAAAGCTGGTACATGCGCCCTCCCACGAGGGACTGGACCTGGCCCACGGTGGCGCCGTCCTCTCGGGCCTCCGCCCGCAGGGCGCGCTCGCCTTCCGTGGCGCGGTCGGTCGCGGCGGACCAGTCGACGCCGCTCCCCTCCCACTCCGGGAAGGCCCGGGCCTTGGCGTCGTACGCTTCGAAGCCCGCGTTCCGCGCGAGGTTGCCCTCTTGCGGGGGCGGCGGCGGAGGCGGAGGCTCGGGCGCGACCTCTTCCGGCGCGCGGTCGATGACGGTACGCGTCACGGTGAGGCTGGCGTCGACGGTTCGACGGCGCGGATCGCGCCGGCTGAGGTCCAGGCGGTCGACCCGCAGCCCCTGGGGGCTTTCCTGCAACCGGTGGAGGAATTCGGCCAGGGCCTCGATGCCGGAATTCTGGATTTGGAGGGAGATCTGGTACTCCCGGTAGCCTCCCTCTTCCGGCGTGATGAGCTGTCCCTCCTGCTGCTGGGCGATGCGCAAGAGGCGCGGCGCCTTCGACAGGCGGGCCAGGTCCTGGGCGTCTTCCGGGTTCTGGAGGGACAAGGTATCGAGCTCGCGCTGGAGGCTGTCGTGGATCTCGGCCTTGGTCAGGGCCGTCGAGTGCTGCGACGCGATGCGCCGGTACCGCTCGTTGATGTCGTAGGCACGGGCGGCCATGTAGGCGCTGTTGAGCACCTGTTGCTCGATCCGGTCGACCTCTTCGTCGAGCGCCGCCAGGTGGGCCCGGGCCGGCGCATAGACCAGGAGGTATCCCAGGAAAAGCGCCGCGGCCACGGCCGTGACGACGGCGAGCCCTCGTTCGCGCGGGGACAGGCGGGTCCACTGACTACTCCGCATCGTAGAACTCCTCGCCCTCGTCCTCCGTCGTCGCCTCGTCGACGCCTTCCTCCGGCGCTCGGGTAAGGTCGATGGTGATGACGTACTCCGTTACCTGTCGGTCCCATTCGGGGACCGTGGTGTTGCCGCCGCGCTGGGCGGTGGCGTAGATGCCTCCCTCTTCGCGAAGGTCCTGGGTCAGGCGGTCGACCAACTGTGGCGTCATGGCCCGCCCGCGGATCACGGCCTTCTGGCCCCGGTCGTAGGTGAACTGGAGGAAGTTGATCTCGTCGCTTGGGGCCTTTTCGGTGACCCGGGCAAGGATCTCGAGGGCGCTGCCGGCCGGGTCCACCTGCTGTTGAAGGATGCTCAACTGGCGGCTCCGCTGGCGGACGCTTTCCGCTTCGGGGGCGTACTCGCGCTCGAGGGCGCGCAGATCTTCGATATAGGCCTGGCGCTGCCGGACTTCGAGGATGTATCCGGCGGCGATGAGGACGAGCAGGGCGGCGGCAATCCCGCCGAGAGCGGCAAGAGAACGGCGCCGTTGGGCGGCCTCGCGGGCCTCGCGAACGGTCTCGGGCGTAAGGTCGATGACCAGCGGCGCCCGGCCCTGAACCACCAGGGCGGCCCCCAGCGCGGCCAGGGACACGTCGGACGCCAAAGCATCGTCTTTCACCACGGACCGCGCGAAGGGCGCGGCCGTTTCGCAGGGGTAGCCGGTCTGGCCGGCCACGTGCTCGCACAGGGCCGTCGCGTCGGTGGTTTCCGTCGCCAGGTACACGCGATCGATGGTCGCCTCGTCTTCCGACTCGCGGCGGAAAGCGGCCAGAGATGCGCGAAGCTCGAGGGAAGCCTCCTCGGCCACCTCTTCCGGAGGCAGGGATTCGAGGGGGCCGGAGCGATGGCTCGCCGCGGCCCGGCCGTAGAGGAACCGGCGCCCCTGCAGCACCAGCACTTCCACGCCGCCGGAACTCACGTCGAGGAGCGCGTAGGGTTCTTCGACGGGCGGACGTGAAGCGAGGGCCGCCGCGGCGAGGCAGGCGGTGCTGAGGTACACGCCTTCGGGGCGCAATCCCGCCTGGCGCAGGGCGTCGAGCTGCTCTTCCAGCCGCTCCCGGGG
>CAYVOE010000156.1:0-1299 GCA_964452795.1 uncultured Nitrospiraceae bacterium | reverse complement strand
CTCCTTCAGCTACCTCGGCCACCGCCGCAGCTTCCGCCGCGCGTTCGCCTCCGCGTCGCTGCACACGTGGTTCAACGGTCTGTTCGTCCTGGTCGCGTTCATTCTCGAGCTGCTCTTCCAGCCGCTCCCGGGGCGCGAAAGCGGCGAGCACCCGGGCCTGGCCGTCCGGCAGCCGCTGCAGGATGGCCGTGTCGATGACCAGGTCTTCCACGGGATACGGGACGTACTCCTCGGCGTTGAGGCGGACCATGCCGTCGATTTCGCGTTCCTCGTGGGAAGGCAGGAGGAGGATGCGGGTGGTGACTTCGTGCCGGGGCAGGACCAGGTACACGGGTCCTTCGGCGAGGCGATGGGCGGCGGCGAACTTGCGCAGCACCGTCTCGCGCGGCTCGGATCCCGATCCGGCCGCGGCGGTCGTCGCCGTCTCCGCGATGTCCACGCCCCGGTCGGACGGACGCACCTTCAGCGCCCGGATCCGGCGCTCGTCCATCTGGAGAATGGTGAATTGCCTGGGTTTACGACTCAAGAGGACCCTCCCGCCACTGCAGCACGGTCGGAACGCCGTTGCGCAGCTCCACCACGGCCGTGGCCAGGGCCCTCACCCGGCCCTGGCGCCGCGTGGCAAACCCGGTGATTGTAAAAAAGCGCGATTCCAGCTTGCAATAGAGGGCGAAAGGGGAAACCCTCTCGGCACTGAGGCCGGTCAGGCGCGACACGTCGGCGAAGTCGTCGAAGGTGCGGTCGTCGGCCGTCCCCAGGCGGCCGTCGGGACCCCGACGGTAGTTCACGATGGCCAGGACGGCGTCGTCGCGGGCCCCGGGCACGAGGCGCAGGACCTCTTCGGGGGCCGTATTGAGGTTGATGCGATGGTCGCCCCAGGGCGTAAGCAGATCGGTCACGCCGGGGTGCTCGTCGTCGCCGTACCATTCGTCGTCGTCCAGGTCCTGGATGGTGCGAAGTTCCTCGAGGACCAGGAAGGGCCGTCGCCCGGTTCTCGCGTCGTCCTCTCGACGTTCCAGGATTTCGCGGACGGTGCGGGCGTTTAGAAAGTCGATAGCCTCGAGGAGGGCCTCCGGCGCGGCGTTGAGGCTGATCCGGCCGTCGAGGTCGCGAATGAGGTAGTCCACCGTGTCGCCCGACCCCGGCTCGATGCGGAACAGGCCCTCCCCTATGGGATCGGGTCGGCGAAGCCAGTCGAGTCCCGTGGACGCGGGGCGTCCGGGCCGCTGGAGCAGACCGCGGCGGGCGTGCTGGTTCTGAAGCTGGGCGACGCCGCGCCAGACAGCCCCCCGGGCCATG
>CAYVOE010000155.1:0-10672 GCA_964452795.1 uncultured Nitrospiraceae bacterium | reverse complement strand
CGACCAGGAGCCTTCGCCCGGAAATCATTGCCCTGACAGACAAGGGATTGAAACACCTCGACCACGAGCCATCGCGCCTCCGGCGACCCGTCGCCCGGAAATCATTGCCCTGACAGACAAGGGATTGAAGCCACGGAGGGAGTGGCCCGCATCAACTCGAAACCAATCAGGGCCGGTGAACATACGCTGGGAGAAGGAGGGCGGATGAGCCTTTCAGTCGAGTGGGGGAGCGTGCCTCGGGTCGAGCTTTCGGAGGAGCTGCGGGCGTTGCAGGCGCGGTGGCTGGAATCGAAGCGCGAGGATCAGGACCGGCTGTATGCGGAAGCGTTCGGTCCCCGCTTCGCGCCCCTCTTCGCCAAGCTGCCGCTGGCGCGGGCGCCTCGTTCCCTGGCGGCGTGGCGGCCCAAGGCGGTGGTGAGCGTGCTCGGCCTGTCGTGGCAACCGGCGGCCCTGATGGCGGCCTGGGCACGGCCCGACCGAATGCTCCTGGTGGGCACGGCCGAGTCCCTGTCTGGCAAAGTCGCGGGCGAGCCGGTGCTCGACGTGATCGCCCGCGTGTCGGGCGTGCCCCGGGACCGGTTTCGCACTCGGGAAGTGGGCGAGCACGGGGAAGTGGAGATCTACCGGGCGGTGCGCGACTTCTGCACCGAGCACGGGCTCGACGCCAACGACGTGCTCATCGATCCCACGGGAGGCAAGAAGTCCATGTCGGTGGCGGCGGGCCTGGCGGGGTTCCTGTTGGGCGCCCGCGCGGCCTATGTGGACTACGGCGAATACCACGGCAGGAACCGGATCCCCGTGGCCGGCACCGAGTATCCCCGCCTGTTGGGCAATCCGCTCGATGAACTGGGCGATTTGGAGTTCGACCGGATCCGGCGGGCCTTCGACGGGGGCGGCTACCTCGAGGCGCAGCGCCGGGCCGAGGAACTGGCGCACCGGCTGTACGAGCCGCGCCTGGCCGATCTGTATCGCGAACTGGCCCGGGGCTACGGGGCCTGGGAAGGCTGTCACCTGAAGGAGGCGCGGGCGGCCCTCGAACGGGCCGAGGCGCTGGTCGATGCCCACGGGGGACGGCCGGAATGGGCGTGGACGAAGGGCCTGCGTCCGTTCCTCGCGCGGCACGTTCCGCTTCTGGGGCGATTGGCCGCCGTGGGGCCGCGGCCGGACACGGTGGAGGAAGGCCTGGCCCTCGTGTGGAACCATCTCGCCACGGGGATCCGCGCCCTCGGGCGCGGGCAGGCGAGTGCGGCGACCATGATTTTCTACGGCGCCGTCGAGCAGTACGCCCGGTTGTGGCTGGAAGTCGAGCACGGGTTGTATGGAAAGAGGCCGGACCTGGACAAGGCCGGTTTGGATTGGGACCGCTATCACGCCCTGGGCGCGGCCATGAAGGGAGGGCGCTACGAGCGCAGGAGGCCGGAGGGGCGACTGCTGTACGCGCAGGCTCTGTGGGCCTTGGGCGCCCTTCGGCCCGACCTGATTCTCGAGGAAGACATGGGGCCCCTCGACCGTCTGGGGGACGCGCGAAATTCGTGCGAACTTTCCCACGGGTCGATGGGGTCCGCCGTGCGCGTGCGCGACGCACACGAGCACCTGGAAACGGTGAAGCGGGTGTTGGGGCGGGCGCAGCCGGGGTTGGACCTGGATGCCGTGTTGGAGGACTACGGGTTTCCGACGCTCGGACGGATGTGAGGAAAGCCCGGGCGCCGGACCACGTTTCAGGCGCCCCGGCCGCGATGGTCAGCCCTCGCCGGTCGAACGCCGCCACCGGCGGTAGCGGTCCACGTCCGTTTGCACGAGGCCTACGCAGAGCCGCAGGACGGCCGCGTCGTCGACCCAGCCCACCACCGGAATGGCGTCCGGGACAAGGTCTGCCGGCCACACCAGGTAGAGCACGGCCACCGTGATGGCGGAGATCGTCCCCCGGGGCACGTCGGTGTAGCGGCGGGCCACGTAGTCGCGGATGAGATTCACGAAGGTGACCACATCGTCGACGAGACCGCGGAGGGCACGGGCGTTGCGCGCCATCCGTTCGGCCTCGTCTCCCTGCTCCGCCGCCCGCTTGAGGTCTTCGGGATCGGCCTGTTCGGCGCGGCGCCGGAACTCGCTCTGGTGCATCGAGAGATTCCTCCGATTTCAGGTCAGCGGGCCCATCCCGCTTCGCACGCCCCCATATGAGCATCCTCCGTGCCAATTTCTTCGATAGAATGCAACCCATGAATTGGAAAGGTGTTACGGAGATGGGGGTCGACGGTGTTGCATTCACCGGTCCGTGGCTGTATGTTGTGCGATAAGTCATCTACATAGGGGCGTATGGCAAGGTGCGGGAGGGGTCCGAATGGTGCGGGAAGGCGTGCGGGTGGGAGTCACGTTGCTGGGGCCGGAGCGGGATGCGGTCCCGGGAAAGGAGGGGGCCGACCGCTGGAGCGTCTTTCGGCCGTCGGTGGCCTTCGGATTGCAGCAGGATGTGCCGTTCGACCGGGTGGTGGTCGTCCATCAGCCCCGCGACAAAGACCTGTGCGATCGAGTGGTGGAGGACATTCGAGCCGAGCTGGGGGCCCACCATTCCCGCCGGATCGTGGAGCCGTTGAAGTATCCGATCCGCGACTTCTACGAGTTCGACCACTGCTTTGCGGCGCTGAAACGGCTGTTGGAAGACCTGGCAGCGCCACGGGACAGCGAGCCGGTTGACGTGTATGCCAACGTGAATACGGGCAGTCACGGGACCATGCTGGCCATGTACCTATTGGCTTTCGGCCGCGTGCTGCGGTCGCCCCTGAACCTGGTGCAGGTCTCTCCGGCGCCGAGGAGAGGGGAGGAATCGGACGCGAAGAACCGGAACGGCCGGGGAGCGTCGGCGCGCGTGGTCGACCTTTCCTTCCGATCGTACGAGCGGGTTCGCGAAGAGTTTCAGCGGCGACACGAGGAGGTGATTGAAGAACTCAGCGTCATCGAGGTCCGGGACCCTGCGTTTCGGCCTCAGTTGGAAGAGCTGATGTTCGTGGGCGCCCATACCGACGACCCCATTGTGCTGCTCGGTCCCTCGGGCGCCGGGAAAAGCCGCCTGGCCGGGAAAATCCACCAGGCCTGGGCCCAGAAGCGGCGGGAACGGGGCTTGAAGACCAGCGCGTTCCATCAATACAACTGCGCGGGCCTTCCCGAGCATTTGGCGGAATCGGAACTCTTCGGCCACACGAGAGGCGCCTTTACCGGGGCCACAAGCGACCGGAAAGGCTTGCTGGAAGCGGCGAACAACGGCACGCTGTTCCTGGACGAAGTGGCCGATCTCTCGCCGAGCGCACAGGGCAAGCTCCTGGTCGCGCTCGAGACGAAGGCCTTCAACCGGGTGGGCACGTCCGGCGTTGAACACCAGTGCCGGTCGGACTTCCGACTCATTGCGGCGACGAACCGCGATTTGGCGAAGGAGGTGGCCGAGGGACGGTTTCGGGCGGACCTGTACGCGCGGATCCGATGCTGGGAGTACGTGTTGCCGGGACTGAAGCAATTGCGGAAGGACTTTCCCGACTACCTGGACACACAGCTGGAGGAGTGGTGCCGGAGCGAGACGGAAGCGGGGCGCCTGTCCAACGTTCGGTTCGCACCGGACGCGCGCAAGCGGTATCTCGCCTTCGCCCAATCCGACGAGGCCCCGTGGACCGGCAACTACCGGGATTTGCAGCAGTCGGTGCGGCGGATGGCCACCCTGGCCCGCCGAGAAGGGTTCGTGGGCACCATCGAAGTGGCGGACGTGGAGCGCGAGCTCGCCGAGCTCAAGCGGCGGTGGGAACGCCCGACGAGCGGCAGCGACCCCGACGCGGCCCTGGAGGCGCTGGTGCGTCTCGCCCGCGGGGTCGAGGGGAACCTGTGTCTGCTCGACCGGGTGCATTGGCTGCTGTCCGATTGGGCCCTGCGTCGGGCGAAATCTCAGGCCGAGGCGGGCCGGCTCCTGTACGCCCGCCCCGAGGGGCCCGCCCCCAAGAACTTCACGAGCCTCTTCGCCGGGCGCCGGAAGAAGCTGCGCGAGGATGCCCGTGCAGAGCCCAACGGCGCCGGGAATGCCGAGGAGGCTCCTGGAACCGTACCTAGACTGCCCGCGGAACTCGATTGATTCGCGAGGGTGTGAGTAAGAGCGCTAGCGATAAACAATGCATACCATTCCAAGTTGGCCTTGATTATGAACGGAGTAGTTCCTGAGCCTTCCGGCGGATACCAGAAATTCAAGCGCGTCCTCCAACGGTTGGCGATGCAGGTCATACCGTTCCACCACGAGCCAACCGGCGGACGCACCGGCGGTTCGAACATAGTGCCGAAGCTGCCCGAACACTACCGCCAGCCACCCCTGAACTTTCACGGACAGATCCTCCGCTTCCGGAGGCAGGTCGTCCCTGAGTCTGTAGTCCCTGCTTTTCCCGCCAAACTGTTGGGCCGAGTTCCATTGGGACCAGTATCCAGGCAAGTCCCGCTGGGTTTCCGATGCGGCCTTAATCTCCGCTACAAGCTGCCGAGGATCCTCGCCTTCCAAGTCCGGACCGCGTGAACCCCGCGGTTCGATCCGAACGATTTGCCCTTGCTTTCGGAAGAACTCCTCGATGGCTGGGCGCAAATGTTCATAGCGATTCTGAGTCATGACGCAGCCTCCGTCTCTTGGAGGATCTCCCTTGATGGAACTGGATCGCAAGCTCCAAGCCGAGGACGGAGAAGGCGGGCGTTCTTGTGTTCTCCGTAGGGCTTGGAATTCCCGCCGCAGGCCTCGTCTTGAACGGCGATCGGCTTCGTGCTTCCCCAGACGAAGTCGGCAAGCGCTTGGGAGCAGCTCTGTGAATCTGTGGCGGAGGCGGTCGAGAGAAACCTGCTGTCCATCGCCGGGAGGTTGTGAAAAGCCACGATTTGTTGTCGTGTTCGTTGCTTGCACCGAGTTAATGCGAGCAGCCGGGTCGGAAACGACGGCACCGAGCGCTATCTCCTCCGAGAGCAGGCAAGAATGCAGACCGGATTACGTTCGTTAGATGACAGAGTTCTGTTCCTTTGCTCAGCCCGCTACGACATGTCCGCATTTCTTGTTCGTACATATCTGCTCATAACTATAATATATCTAATACGATCCATAAAGCCCGGACGCAGAAACACTTGCCTTGACACAGGTAGGCTTGCACGGTACATTACCTAAGCAGGATGTATGGGAGAGAAGCGAGGTACTTTAGCGCAAGATCGTTTCCAGGGCGGGAATAGCGAATCGCTTGGCGCTAAGGCCTTTGTGCGGCCGTGAGAAGGGGGGCCCTTATTTCGTGCCGGACACGGGTGGCCTATGGCGTGCCGCACGCGACGGGGGGTACGGGCATTGGGTGCAAATGCTTCGCAAATCGTTCGGCCGAGCTCCATTTGTTTGGAAGCCACAACGCGCTGTCAGTTGAACTGTCCCGGGTGTATGACCGCGTCCCGCACCATCGCTTCCGTGAGCGGTTCCGGCTTCCTGCGGGCGGCATCGTTCGTGTCTATCCTGGATAGCGCGCCGTGGGTGCGCCACGTGGAGCTCTCGAACAACGGCGAGATCTTCCTGAACCCGGAGCTGGAGGTGATAGTCCGGGAGGCGGCGGAGCGGGGCGTGCGCCTGACGGCGGCCAACGGCGTGAACCTGAACCACGCGTCCGACAAGGTATTGGACGCGATGGTCCGCTACGGGTTCTATGGGATGGCCGTATCCATTGATGGGGTTACGCAAGAGGTCTATTCCCAGTATCGGCGCCGGGGCGACATCCGACGCGTGTTCGCCAACATCGAGCGAATCAACGCCTTGAAGGAAAAATACCAGACCCCCTATCCGCACCTGGTCTGGCAGTTCGTCGACTTCGCTCACAACGAACACGAGATGGTGGCGGCGGCCTTTCAGGCCAAGCGCTTGGGAATGGCCATCCGGTACAAGCTGCAGTGGAACGATGACTACTCGCCCCTGAAAGATCCCGAAAAAGCTCGGAAGATCATGGGGGCGGCCACCCGGGCGGAATTCGAAGAGAAGCACGGCATCCATTACATGGCTCCCGCCTGTCTGCAGCTTTGGACGCGCCCCGTATTCAACTGGGACGGGGCGGTCGTAGGCTGTTGCAAGAACTGGTGGGCCCATTTCGGCGGAAATGCGTTGCAGGACGGGGTCGAGGGCGCCGTCAACGGCGAAGGCATCGCCGCGGCGCGCCGGGCGCTGCGGGGCGAGGGGGATTTGCCCGAGGACAGTCCTTGCGCGCGGTGCGAGGTGTTTGCCTGGCGGAAAAGCCGGGGGCGCTGGGTTACCGACGCTGACCTGACGGCAGCCCGGGATGAGGGGGGATACGGACTTGGATAGACCGCTGATTTCGGCCATCGTACCTGCCTGGAACGCCGAGAAATACCTGTCGGAAGCGTTGGAAAGCATCTTCGACCAGACCTACGCTCCCATAGAGATCATTGTGGTGAACGACGGGTCCACGGATCGCACCGCCGAGGTCATGGCGCGCTATGAAGGGCGCATTCGCGGTCTTCACCAGAAAAATGGAGGACCCGCCGCGGCGCGGAACGCCGGGCTCCGAGCCGCCACGGGTTCCTTTCTGGCTTTCCTGGACGCCGACGACTTGTGGCTGCCCGACAAGACGCAGCGTCAGGTGGACTTTCTCCTGGCCAACCCGGAAGTGGGTGCCTGCGTGACGCACATCCGCAATTTCTGGATTCCCGAGCTGCGAGAGGAGGCCGAGGCACACAAGGATCACGCCATTGCCAAGCCGCTGCCCGGATTCCTGACTCAGACCCTCATGATGCGCCGGGAGACGTTCGAGAAGGTGGGGTACCTGGACGGTTCGGCCGGCGCCGGAGACGCCACGGACTGGTTCCTGCGGGCAAGCGACGCCGGGGTGAAGTGCGAGCTGCTTTCGGAGTGCCTGGTGTTGCGTCGTCTCCACCATACCAACCGTTCCCGAGACCTGGGCGCGTTGCCGAAGACCGTGATACTGAAGTTCCTCAAGGATAGTTTGGATCGAAGACGGCGGGAGGCGGCGGCGGACCGTGCCGACGACGCCGGGAATCAACCGAGAGCCAAAGGAGACCGTTCATGAACACAGCCAACCGGTACGGGATCAACGAAGGCGAGGTTGTGGCGCAGACCTTCGACGATGAGACCGTCATCATCAACCTGGCAAAGGGGTATTACTACAGCGTTGCGGGCAGCGCATCGCGGATCTGGTCGCTCCTGAGCGGAGGGTTTACCGTCGACGAGGCGGCCGGCGCGGTGGAGCAGGCTTACGGCATCGACCGGGAGAGGGCCGTGACGGATGTCCGGAACCTGCTGGAAAAGCTCGTGCAGAACGGTCTGGTAGTCGAAACGGGCGCTGCTCCCGCGGGCGAACCCGATGTCTCCGCGGTCGGCGCATACGAGACCCCGGACATCGTGGTCCACGACGACATCGGCCACCTGCTCGCACTCGACCCGCCTGTAGCCAGCCTGCAGCGGAGCCTCGACCAGCAGCCCGGAGAGTAGCCCCCGTGGCCCTGGACAGCGCCCCGTGTGATGAAGTCTTCGGTCTCTTGTCCGAAGGATTCGACCGCGCGTGCGCATCCGCGAACGCCGTGCCGGCCCAGGCGGAAATGAGCTTTGCGGGGCGACGGGTCCGACTTCGTTGCGCCGGGCCCCGTTGCCTGAGCAACATTACCCCCGCCTTCGAGCATCTTCGAGGGCGCGTACCGACCGGGGATTCGATCGCGCTCGCCGTAGACGTTTGGTGCGAGCGAGAAGCGCCCTCCGGAATGGCGGAATTGGCGTGCCTCGACGAGGCGGCGTGGTGCCGCGGATCGCCGGACGGTCGTTTCGTCGGTATCGCGCGGCCGGACTATACGGCGGTGATCGACCGCGTGGAGCGGCGCATCGTGGCAAGAGCGCCCGATGCGAACGCGTTCCCGAATTTCCAGCGTGCCAAGCCGTTCCTGTACGTTCTCGCGGTCTGGTACAACGACCGGCGGCTGTTCACGCTGCACGGAGGGCTGGTGGCCCACCGGGGGCGGGCCGCGCTCATCGCGGGCCAGGGAGGCGCCGGGAAATCCACGGTCTGCATGGCGTGCCTCGAGGGAGGGCTCTCCTTCCTGGGAGACGATCACGTGGCCGTTGAGCCTGCGGCCGGGCAGCATTGCGGCCACAGCATGTTCGCCAGTCTCCAGTTGGCCGACGATCAGGTGGACCGCTTTCCCCGCATTGCCGCGTACCGTCGGGCGGGCCGGACCATCGAGTATGGCCGGAGCGGGTCGGGCGAGCCCCTGCGGGTCCGAGAGAAGAGCGTCGTCCAGGTGGCGTGCAGTCTGCCCGGCCAGACGAGCGCCTCGGCTCCCATCGGTGCCGTGATCGTTCCCCGGTTCGATCCTAACGGTCGCGAGACGCGCGTCGAAGCGGTTTCGGGGGCCGAGGCCTTCCGGGCCATCGTACCCGGCACGCTGGAAAACCTCTACAGCTCATACAAGCGCCTGCTTCCGCAGGTTTCCGAAATGCTCCATCGCGTTCCATGCTATCGACTTCATACGACACCCGATGTCGGCGCGATTCCCGCAGCGGTCCGCGGCCTTCTGGAGGAACACGGTTGTGAGTGATGCGCGCGTCAGTTGCGTAATACCCGTTTACAACGGGGCGTCCTTTATCCGAGATGCCATCGAGAGTGTCCTGGGCCAGACTTTTTCGCCCATCGAGTTGGTGGTGGTAGACGACGGATCCACAGACGAAACGGCGGACGTCGTGCGGTCCTTCGGACACAGGGTCGTCTATCTCCGGCAGGAGAACGCCGGCCCCGCAACGGCTCGAAATCGCGGGGTGTCCGCCAGCTCCGGGGAGTTTCTCTCGTTTCTGGATGCCGACGATATCTGGGTGCCGGACAAGACAGAACGCCAATGGGCGGCCTTTCAGGCCGATCCGGATCTGGATTACTGCATCGGAGGCATGGAGAACTTTCGCGAAGGCACGCCGTCCGCCGATGAGCCCGATGGCGCGCGAGTCGATGGCGTCGTCCAGGGCTTTTCGCCGGTTACACTGCTCGTACGGCGCGCTTATTTTGAGCGGGTGGGGCCCTTCGATCCGGCATTCCCGGCCGTCGAAGACTGGGAGTGGTTTGTCCGGGCCCACGACGCGGGGGGCAAGTGCCACGTCATAGACGCGGTCCTGACCCGTCGCCGGCTCCACCGAGGAAATCGCACGGAGGGTCGGGCCCGCGAGCAGCGTCAGGCCCTGGTTCCCGTCCTCTATGCATCGCTGCAGCGTCGTCGGCAGGGGGCTCAGAAACATGGGGACAACCCATCCGAAGCGGATCGGGAACCGTGAGCCATGGAGAGTCCCGTCATACTCGAGGAATTGCGGCGCTACACCTTTCCCAGCGAGGAGGAGTTGGCCATCCTCCGGATCGTGCTTCGGGTCGACCGCGACAACGGCACGCTCTGGACACGATTCTGTCAGGACCACCCGGATCCGCGTCAGGTGTTGGGAAGCCTGGATGGCCGGTTTCGCCGAATGCTGGCGTTCATCCATCACGGACTGGTGAAGAACGCGATCGAGCTGCCGAAGCCCTGGGAAAGCTATTTCCGCATAGCCCTGACCCGTGAAGTCGCCCGCGCGGCGGCGTACTGGCGGCAGACGGCCGAGGTGATCTCCTATCTCCGAGAGAACGGCGTGTCCAGCGTGCTCATTCGGGGGGCCGGTCCGGCGCTGCAGGTCTATCCCGACGGTCTCCCGCGCCATTCCCACGACGTGGATCTGCTGATCCCGGCCGCTCATTTGGCCGTGGCGCGGGAGTTGCTCGAAGCGAAGCGGTTTACGCCGCGCGAGTTCGTCGCTCCGGGGAACCGAAGGCTTCTGGGGATGCAGCACCCGTCGGAGTTGGAGTTCGTTCTCCACACCGCCCTCTCGCACTACGACGGTTCTCGAGAAGACGGGGAATCCCTGGCGTCGGAGGTCGTGTCGGTTCCAGGACCCGGGGAAGGCACGGTCTTTCCGGTACTGTCGTCGGCCGCAAGCCTGCTCCATACGATCTACGGGTTCTACGAGCCCCCCAGTGAAAAATCCCTGTACCTCTTCATGGATTTGTTCTATCTCACCCGTCAACCGCAGAAACTCGACATCGACCGATTTCGGCGTCTGGCGGCCGACAGGCCGGTCCGCCTGGGATGCCGGCTTGCTTTGGAATTTCTCGATACCATCGGTGCCAACCTGGACGATGCGATCCGTGCGGCCTTCGAAGGCCTTGCCGCCCCGGTGACGACACGGGAGTATGCCCGAGCGACGGAGCTCCTGGGCTATGACAAGTGGCGCATGTTGAAGGTCATTGCCCGCGGCGAGGGTTTCAACCGCGTTCCATTGGACTACCTCCGGCGCCGTCTCGCGGCGCGCGGCATCGCAAGGGGCTGACCGTCGGTGGATGCGCGATTCCAGGAGCTGCAGTCGAAAGACTTCCGCGAGGAGCTCCATCGGATCTGGTCTCTGACTACCGAGGAACGCCGCCCCATGGTTCTGATGCGGTTCGGCGACGGCGAAGGCCTGCTCATGCGCGGCCAGGAGGTCCACCACGAAACCCAGGCCTACCAGATTGACGGGTGGTCCGCGCCACCGAAGCTCACGCGCCTGGGCCGAGAGCTGCTCGAGGCCCTGTCGATGACCGGTCCGGACGTCCACATCGGGATCTCG
>CAYVOE010000154.1:5390-10746 GCA_964452795.1 uncultured Nitrospiraceae bacterium | reverse complement strand
ATTCGCCGCACGACGCCCAGTCGCGATGGACCCAGATCGTGGATCGCCTCGACCGCATCCAGGCGCGCCCGCCCATCGACCGGGTGTACTCGTCGGACGAGGTGCAGGAGGCCTTCGAGCGCCTGGCGGAGGGGCCCCTGGGCAAGGTTCTGGTGCAATTCCCCTGACAAAGAGCGACGACCGCCGGCGGTCGATTCTTTCCCTTTCGCTGTCTTCAAAACGGATGACATTGTCCGCGCTGCCTGCTACACTTCCGCCCCAACATCGGGCGGGGCGCCGATTCAGCACCGGACTTTGCGGGAGCGAAGTGTGAATATCCCGCGGACCCCGGCCGATATGAATCGAGAAAATCCGGCTCGACAGCGAAAGGATACGACGAATGGACCCCTTTTCCAGTCTTAAGCAAAAGGTAGCTGACAAGACCGCCGTAGGCGGCGTGATAGGGCTCGGCTACGTAGGCCTTCCGCTGGCCCAGCATCTGTGTCGGGCGGGTTGCCGGGTTATCGGGTTCGACATCGACCCCCGGAAACCCGAGGCGATCGCCCAGGGCAAGAGCTACATCCGCCACATCGACGGCGAGTGGATCCGGAGTTCGGTGGCGTCGGGCCAGTTCTCGGCCACCACGGATTTCTCGCGCCTGGCCGAGGCGGACTGCATCAGCATCTGCGTGCCCACTCCCCTGGACGACCACTACGAGCCGGACCTGTCCTTCGTCGTCAACACCACCGAGGCGGTGGCACAGCATCTGCGCCCGGGGCAACTGGTGATCCTCGAGAGCACGACCTGGCCCGGCACCACCACGGAGGTGCTCGAGCCCATCCTGAGCCGGAACGGGCTCAAGGTCGGGAAGGACTACTTTCTGGCCTTCTCTCCGGAGCGGGAAGACCCCGGCAACTCGAAGTACACGATCCACAACATTCCCAAGGTGCTCGGCGGGGTCACGCCCCGGTGCACCGAGGTGGCCCAGCAGTACTACGGCCTGATCTTCGAGCGCATCGTTCCGGTGAGCACGCCGGCGGCGGCGGAGCTGGCCAAGCTGCTCGAGAACATCTTCCGCAGCGTCAACATCGCCCTGGTCAACGAGCTCAAAATGCTGTGCGACCGCATGGGCATCGACGTGTGGGAAGTCATCGACGCGGCCGCCACCAAGCCCTTCGGGTTCATGCCCTTCTACCCGGGGCCGGGCCTGGGCGGACACTGCATCCCCATCGACCCCTTCTACCTGAGCTGGAAGGCGCGGGAGTACGATTTCCGGACGCGGTTCATCGAGCTGGCCGGCCAGATCAACACCTTCATGCCCAAGTACGTGGTCACCCGGGTCATGGAAGCGCTGAACGAGCGGGAAAAGGCCCTGAAGGGCGCCCGCATCCTGGTGCTGGGACTGGCCTACAAGAAGGACGTGGACGACACCCGCGAGTCGCCGTCGGCCCGGCTGATTGAGCTGCTCCAGGGCTACGGCGCGCACGTGGACTACAACGATCCCTACGTCCCCGTCGTGCCGGAAATGCGCAAGTACACCCTCGAGATGTCGTCGGTGGACCTGACCGAGGAGAACCTCAAGAGCTACGACTGCGTGCTCATCTCCACGGACCACAAGGTCTACGACATCCCCTTCATCGTGCGGCACGCGCAGCTCGTCGTCGACACGCGGAACGCCACCAAGAGCGTTACCGAGGGCCGCGAGAAGATCGTGAAGGCCTGAGGAGCGCGAGCGCCCTGGGGGCCGCCTCCCCGGATCCTCCGTCAAGAGGATCCGGGGAACGGCAGAGGGCGTCCGGGGCAGGACCTACATGAGGCCGCTCCGGCGGGCCCGGATCCGCAGGAGGGCGACGGCCTTCAGGATCACGCGGCGCGCAGCCATGGGCGACAGGCCCTCTCGCTCGGCCACCTCGCGCAGGGTCAGTCCCTCCATGTAATACAGCGTCAGGCAGCGCTGGGCCTGCCTCGGCAGGCAGCGACGCATCTGGGAGCGCACCCACTTCAGCCGCCGCTCCCGGCACCGGGCCCGTTCAAAGGCCTCCTCCTGTTCTTCGGGCGCTTCGTACCACAGGCCCTGTTCGCGGCTGAGGGTATCGAGCAGGTACGGCGTGAGCGGTTCCGTGCGGGGCTCTCGCGAGTAGTAACCGCCGGTCCGGAAGTCGCCGTCTTGAGAATCATCCCTGTATGTCGTCATGGTTCGCATCCTCCGATTTCCGTGTTGCGGGCCGGAGGATAGCGCCGCCCCCGCGGGAAAGACTTTTGCAAACCCTTTGATTTCGCGGCGATTTTTCTTTGCCCGGGCTCGGCGAAGGGCCTTTTCCTCCCCAACCCCTTGGATCGCGCCGGCCGAGGCGATATCCTGAATCGGCCGTCCTCCGGTGACGGGCCGGACCATACTCGACGGGGAGGTCACACGATGCGTCTCAATGCAGCGATTCTGATCCTGGCGGGTGCGCTTTTCGCGGAGGCCGCGATGGCGAACGAGTTGCCGCTCCGCGACTGGCGCCTGCAGAGCTCGGAGAAGGTGTCGGAGGGCGGCGAAGTCCTGTCGACGCCCGGCTACGGCGCGGAAGGCTGGTACGCGGCGCGGGTGCCGTCGACGCTGCTGGCGGCGCTCGTCGACAACGGCGTCTACCCCGACCCCTACTACGGCGACAACCTGACCCGCATTCCCGGGTACCGAGAAGGCCGCTGGCTGGTGATGCCGTCCGACAGCCCCTTCCACCCGTCCTGGTGGTACCGCACCGAGTTCACCGTGCCCGAGGAGCTCGCCGGGAAACGGCTGGTGCTCCACCTCGAAGGCGTCAATTACCGGGCGAACGTGTGGCTCAACGGCGAGCGGATCGCCGACGACGGGCAGGTGGTGGGCATGTTCCGGCGCTTCGCGTTTCCTCTCGACGAGCGGGTGAAGACGGACGGCCCCAACGCCCTGGCCATCGAGGTAACCGGGCCGGGCCACATCGAGGACAAGGAGTACCGGACCAAACAAATCGAGGCGACCACCGGCTGGGACGACCACAACCCGCAGCCGCCGGACCTCAACACGGGTCTATGGCAGGACGTGTACATCACCGCCACGGGTCCCGTCGATCTCGAGCACCCCTATGTATCCACCGCGTTGGAACGGCCGGCCTACGACGCCGCCCGCCTTACCGTGTCCGTGGACGCCGTGAACCGGACGGACGCGGAGCAGACGGTCGTCGTTCGGGGGACGATCGAAGGGGCCACCTTCGAGAGCGAGCCGGTGAAGTTCCGCAGCGAGGTGACCCTGGCGCCCGGGGAGACCCGGCGCGTGGTGTTCAGTCCGGAGGAACATGAGGTCCTGAACTTCGAGAACCCGCGGCTCTGGTGGCCCATGTACATGGGGATTGCCGACCTCTACGACCTGACCCTCGCGGCCGAGGCGGACGGCGTCTCCGACCGGGAGGAAGTGCGGTTCGGCGTGCGCGAAGCCGAGACCTACATCAACGACGAGGGCTGGCGGGGATATCGCATCAACGGTCAAGACGTCCTGATCCGGGGCGGCGCGTGGATGACGGCGGACATGCTGCTGCGCCTCGATCCGCGCCGCTACGACGCGCTGATCCGCTACGCCCGGGAGGCGGGACTCAACATGCTGCGTTCCGAGGGCTTCTCGATCCGAGAAACCGACGATTTCTACGCCCTGTGCGACCATTACGGGGTGATGGTCACCCAGCAGATCTTCGGACGGAGCATCCCCGACGAGGACCTTGCCGTCGACTGCATCCGCGACATGCTTCTGCGCATCCGCAACCATCCGAGCCTCGTTCATTTCCTCGGCCACGACGAGACCTTTCCCACGGAATCGCTCGACCAGGCCTATCGAGACCTCATCGCGGAACTGACGCCCGAACGGAGCTACCAGCCCCATTCGGGCGCTTTCGACGTAGAAGAACGGTTCCAGACGGGCGGCACCCGGACGGGCACCCGCGAGCTGTGGACCTACGCCGGCCCTGCCCACTACTACACGCACCGGGACGACGGGGCCTGGGGCTTCGCCCAGTCGGGCGGCATCGGCGGCGTCTTCGCGCCCCTCGACAGCCTGCGCCGCACCTTGCCCGAGGACGCCCTTTGGCCTCCGAAGAACCCCGCGTGGTCGCTCCACACGGTGATCCAGGGCGTGGAATTCTTCGACGAGGTCTTCGCGGCCCTGGGCCGTCGCTACGGCGAGGCCAAAGACATCGAGGAGCTGATCCGGAAGGGCACGGTCATGAATTACGAGAGCGCCCGGGGCATGTTCGAGGCCTACGGGAGGAACAAGTACGACGCCACGGGCATCACGACGTGGAAGTACGACGCCGCGTGGCCGGCGGCCCTCACGTGGCATTACGTGGACTGGCATCTCCAGCCCACGGGGGCCTACTACGGCGCGAAGAAGGCCTGTGAGCCCCTCCACGTCCAGTACTCCTACGACGACCATTCCATCTGGGTGGTGAACGGCCGCAACGTCACCCACCGGGGACTCCGGGTGCGGGCGCGAATCTTCAATCTCGACATGACGGAGAAGGGCGAACGGGAGGAAACGATCGAGATCGGCCCCGACGGCAAGGTCCGCGCTTTCGTTATTGACCGACCCGAGGGACTGACGAAGACCCATTTCCTTCGCCTCGACCTGATGGACCGGTCGGGCCGGATCCTCTCCGACAACTTCTATTGGCTGTCCACCGAACCGGACGTGCCCGGGGAAGTCTCCGAGGGATGGGAGAATTTCCACACACGGCCGAAGTCGACGATGGACTTTACCGCCCTCGACACCCTTCCGGAGGTAGAGCTTGAGATTCAGGGGCGGATCCGCGACGGCCGGGACTACGCGTTCGTCGATTTGACGCGTTCGGGCGGAGTCTTCCGGGAAGGCGCGGCGCCGGAGGGTCCGCAGGTAAAGGACGTCATCGACCGGCGCGAGCAAAACGTCGTCGTCACCCTGACCAACCCGTCGGACTCATTGGCCTTCTACGTCCGCGCGGCGGTGACGCGGGGCGACGGCGGAACCGAGGTGGCGCCCATCTTCTGGACCGACAACCACATCAGCCTCCTCCCGGGCGAGACGCGGACTTTGGAGGGCACCTTCTACGCCTCCGACCTCGGCGACGCCGCTCCGAAGATCAAGGTTGAAGGGTGGAACGTCCCGCCCGCCGTGGTGTCCCCCTGACGGCGCGACGGGGGCTCAGGCGCTCCGGTGCGCGGCGGCGTCGGGCATGCGGCCGAGGAGGCGCAGAAGACCGTCGAGGATGGTGATGGGATGGGGCGGACAGCCGGGGATGTAGAGGTCGACGGGCACGACGCTGTCCGCGCCGTTGTGGACCTCGCCGGGCTCCGGCGCCATGTCGACGAAGAAAGGCGGCTCCTGAATGTAGGT